>JAPPKP010000273.1 GCA_028819955.1 Rhodospirillaceae bacterium
AAGCGCTGGATGTAGCGCACGGAGCCACCGATCTCGCCCTCGGCCTCGCGCAGGTGCACGTCGTAGCCCCGCTCACCCAGCACGCGGGCGCACTCCATGCCGGCGGGCCCGGCGCCGACCACGAGCACCGAGCACGGGTCTGGCGCCTTCTCGAACTTCTCCGGGTGCCAACCGCGCCGGTACTCCTCCATCGAGGTCGCGTTCTGGGTGCAGATGAGCGGCGGCCCGCCGATCTCCCAGCGCGAGATGCACATGTTGCAGCCGATGCACTCGCGAATGTCGTCGAGGCGGCCCTCGTCGATCTTGTTGGGCAGGAAGGGGTCGGCGATCGAGGGCCGGGCGGCGCCGATGATGTCCGCCTGGCCGGAGGTCACGATCTGCGCCATGTCGTCCGGGCTGGTGACCCGGCCGACGCCGAGCACCGGCACGTTGGCGATGCTCTTGACGTCCTTGACCCAGGGTTTCTGGTGGTTGGCCTTGTAGAAGCGCGACGGACCCGCGTCCTCGCCCCATTCGGCGATGTCGCCGATGTTGACGTCCCAGAGATCGACCACGCCTTCCTTGGTCGCAAGCTCGACGAACTTGAAGCCGTCGTCGCCAACCTCCACGCCCTCTGCGCCATAGAGCGTATCGATCGCGAAACGGGTCGCGACCGCGCAGTTGTCGCCTACGGCCTGCTTCACACCGGCCAGGCCTTCGATCCAGAAGCGAGCCCGGTTCTCGAAGCTGCCACCGTAGCGGTCGGTGCGCTTGTTGTAGAACTTCGAGAGGAACTGGAGCGGGAGATAGCTGTGCGCGCCATAAACGTAGATGATGTCGAAGCCCGCGCGTTCGGCGCGGATCGCGGCGTCGACGTACATCTGGATCAGGTCCTTGATGTCGTCTTCGTCGGCCTCGCGCGGATAAGTGCGCGATTCGAACTCCGAAGCGATCTGGCTCGGGCCCCGGGGCACGGCCCGGCTCTCCATACAAGGCGCATGGGGGCCGCCGTACCACATTTCGATTCCGGCGAGTGAGCCATGCCTGTGAATTTCGTCACACATATGCCCAAGGTTGATGACGTCGCCCTCGTCCCAAATGCGGGCCGAGACCCGGTGCACATCGTCGGATTCGGGATGGATCGAGGCGTATTCGGTGCAGATGCCGCCCCAGCCGCCCTCGGCCTTCATGCCGCGGAAGGCCGCTTGGGCGCCCGGCCGCTCGGAGCCCGCGCCGTTGCAGTGGGGAACCTGATAGAAGCGGTTCTTCATGGTCTTCGGGCCGATCCGAATCGGCTCGAACAAACAGTCATACTTCGGATCACGCGCCATCTGGATTCCCCCTCGTCTTCACCGCGCCGTCGCTCCCCATGCTAACCCGCTACCGATCGCCGGCCGACAGGAAGCGACACATGGCCAATTGATCCATGCGAATTGCGGCGCAGAATAGCATAGTGAATACGGGGCCGGTAGACGCTCGGCCGTCACTTACACATTCACTACAACAAACATTTGATTGGTAGAACCAAATACTTGCATACCGATTGGTCCAACCAACTATTCGCACTGTGATTGGTCCAACCAACTATTGGATTTCATGTATCCATTGTCGGCCGGTCTTGACTCTGATCAATGATACCGAATACGGTTTTCGCAGATGATTGCGCAGGATGAGCGCAATCCACCGTGCTGCCCCGCTGGCGTTGTCCGATCCGGGCCTCCGCGCGGCCGCACCCAACAGGGAGACTAGCCATGGGCAAGAAGGGACTTACACGCAGGCAGTTTACGGGCACGGCCGCGGCTGCGGCCGGCGCCGTCGCTGCGTCGTCGTTCGGCGCCCCCTATGTCGCGCGGGGTGCCGAGAAGGTCGTCAAGCTCGGTTTCCTGGCTCCGCTCACCGGCGAGGTCGCAGCCTGGGGCCTGCCGGGCCGCGACGGCTGTCTGATCTGGGCCGATCACGTCAATGCGGCCGGCGGCATCAAGATCGGCGACGACAACTACATGGTCGAGATCGTCTCCTACGACGACGAGTACCTGGCGGACAAGGCCCTGATCGGGGCCAAGAAGCTGGTGCTCGAGGACGATGTGAAGCTGGTCATGATGCTGGGCGGCAGTGACGCACCGGCAGCCGTGCAGTTCTTCACCAAGCAGAAAATGCTGTCCTCGACCCTGCTGCCGAGCGATCTCACGCCGGACACGCTCTATCACCTGGCGCCGGCGGAGGTGCATCCGATCTACAACGTGACCGGGGTCGAGTGGCTCGCGGAGAACCATCCGGAGCTCAAGACTGCGGCGATCTGCGCGCAGGACGACGAGCTCGGGCGGCCTTCGGTCGCGACCTACCTCGCGGCGTTCGAGGCGGCCGGGATCGAGGTCGTCTACAACGAGTTCTTCGACATCGCGACCACCGACTTCGCACCTGTGGTGACGGCGATGCTGGCCAGCAATCCCGACATCCTGTGTCTCGACACCGCCTATGCCGACTTCGTGAACCTGATCACCGAGGGGGCGATCAACCAGGGCTTCACGGGGCAGTTCCTCTCGTGCACCTTCGATTTCTACCCCCAGGTGGGCGAGAAGGTCGGCAAGGAAGCGATCGAAGGGTTCATCTTCCAGTTCCCGGACTTCGACGACGAGGCGCTCAACGCCGACCACATCAACTTCGACAACCCCAACAAGTTCTACGCCGACTATGTCGAGCGCTTCCCCGGCACCTGGAGCGCGGTGACCTGGGAGTACCCGGCCATCGCCGAAATGTGGAAGCGGGCGGCCGAGAAGGCTCAAAGCATCGAGCCGATGGCCGTGCTCGCGGCGATGCAGGAAGGCGGGCGCGGCGCGCACGTCTTCGGCGACGCCGACTGGTGGGGCAGCGAGCTGTGGGGTATCGACAACGCGCTGGTCGGCAACTGGCCGGTGGTCCAGATTCAGGACGGCAAGGCCAAGATCGTCGAGTACCGCAGCATCATCGACTGGTGGAACAAGCACGGCGATCTGTTGATCAAGCATACCGAGGCGCTCAGCTAACCACTGAGCCAACGGTAACGATCACATCATGACGCGGTGGGTCCGTCGGCAGCACGGACCGCCGCACAGGCAAGCCGGGGCGGTGCAGCCCCGGCTTTTCCTTTGTAGTATTCGTGACAGGGCGAGTGGATGCGCCGCTCCGTCCAGCGCGGCTCCGCTGCCGGCAGGCCGCGGTTAGACACGTCGCTGATCCGCACGAGGGACCGTGGATACTGTCGTTCAGACGCTGGTGAACGCTCTGATGCAGAGCAGCTTCGTCGCGCTGATGGCGGTGGGCTTGGTTCTCATCTTCGGCGTCATGCGGGTCATCAACTTCGCCCACGGCGAGTTCTACATGGCCGGCGCCTATGTCGTGTTCTGGCTCTACGCGCAGAACGAGCTGCCGTTCTTCGCTGCCGTCGTCGCCGCCGTGGTCATCGTCGGCATTATCGGCCTGATTCTGGAGCAGATCCTGTTCAAGCCGATGCGGGAAAACCCGCTCGGCGGGCTCATCATGTCCATCGGCGTTCTCTTCATCCTCCAGGTGCTCGCCGCGGTCATATTCGGCGTTGGCCTGATGAAGCACATCCCGCCGAACTTTCCGGGGGCGACGCAGGTTTTCATGGAG
>JAPPKP010000182.1 GCA_028819955.1 Rhodospirillaceae bacterium
CGCTCACCGGCGACGTCAACGACTTCCCGCGCGACGTGGTGGAGCTGCAGAGCTATTTCCAGCCGTCGCCGCCCGGCAGGCGCGTGCGGGCGGTGCCGGGCGCGGGCCTCAACGTGCCGATCTGGATCCTGGGCTCAAGCCTCTTCGGCGCCCAGCTCGCCGCCGCGCTCGGGCTCCCCTACGCCTTCGCCTCGCACTTCGCGCCGGCCGCGCTGATGCAGGCAATCGAGGTCTATCGCGAGCAGTTCCGCCCCTCGGAGCAGTGCTCAGAGCCCTACTTGATGGCGGGCTTCAACGTCTTCGCCGCCGACAGCGAGGACGAAGCGGCTTACGTCCGGAGCTCGGCGCAGCAATCGGTGCTGAACCTGCACCGCAATGCGCCCGGCCCGTTGCCCCGCCCGGTGCGCGGCTTCGAGGCCACTCTGGACCCGCGGGAACAGGCCATCCTCGCTCGCTGGTTCACCTGCGCGGCCTCGGGCACGCCGGAGACGGTGGCGCGAAGGCTTGCGGCGTTCGCCGAGCAGACCGGCGTCGACGAGATCATGGTGACGTCCAACATCCACGACCCCGACGCCCGTCTGCGCTCATACGAGATCACGGCCGAAGCAGGCGCCGCTTTGGCTGGCGGATCGGCGGCACGTGAGGCGGGCTGACCGGCCTGCCCGCAAATTCCCTGCCGGGACTGCACTATCGGGCGACGGTTATTCGGATGCGGCCCCGCTGTCGTCGCTCCTCAACGCCGACACGGCATCGGATAGGTAATTGTTCCAGGCGCGTACTCTCTGCTCTCGTCGAAGCATGTGACGCGGAGGGGACCGTCGGCCCACAGGCGATGAGGATTCATCGCTCTATTCCAATCCTTCAGGAAATAGGCGTCGCCCCAGGCGGACGCTTTATTCAATCGCCTCTCGCTCCCAAGCAGCAAACGCAGGTGTCGTACGCTCGCCGGGCAACCGAACGCAGGGCGATTGTTGCCGAGGCGCCCAATGACCTCGCCTCGCGATACGGTCTGCTCCTCCTCGACGAGAACATCGCCGACACGACCGTAGAGCGCGATCAACGCTCTGCCGAACTTGGTTTCGCCGTGATCGATCGCGACTGTCGGTCCCTTGCACTTCTCGGCACGAATCTCGACCACGCGGCCATCGGCGATGGCGATGACGCGCTGACCGGCAGGACCCGAGATGTCTATGCCCTGATTCCTGCCGGAGCGCCGCTTCCCGTCCAGGTCGAGGCGGCTATGAAAGTCGGATATGATCCGGTTGCCGGAAGCAATTTCGGGCGCATAGCTCAAGTCCCACTTGGGGCCGGTATCGACCGGCGCGCAAGCGGCCAGAACCGCCGCCGCACAGGCAGCGACCGCGACCATTGCCATGGCGCGGAGCGGTATTCCTCGGATGCACATTTCCTGACCTCCAAGCAGCCCTCCGGTGGATCTCTCGAAACGATCGCAACACGAAAAGGGTGTGCTGACGGGCGGCCGCTGGCCAAGCCCCCGGCGATGTCAGGCGTTCACGCCCCCGAGGCGGCGCGGCGGGCGCGGTTCTCCTCGGCTGCGGCGGCGAGCTCGTTCTCGCTCGCATTGGCCCAGTAACAGGCGCTGATCCGGCCGTCGCCCCGCTCCTCCAGGCCGGGCTCGTCCGTCGTGCAGCGCTCGAACGCGAGCGGGCAGCGCGAGTTGAAGCTGCATCCGGGCGGAATGCCGATGGGGCTCGGCGGCTCGCCCTCCAGCAGGTTCTCCTCCGCGTCGTAGCGGCGCTCCTCGATGGTGGGCACCGCGCTAAGGAGCGCCTTGGTGTAAGGGTGGCCGGGGTCGAAGAAGACCGTGTGGTTGTCGGCGAGCTCGACGATCTTGCCGAGATACATCACCGCGATCCGCGTGCAGGCGCGGCGCACCATGGCGAGATCGTGGGAGATGAAGATGTAGGTGAAGCCGTGCTCGGCCTGCAGCTTGTCGAAGATCTCCAGCAGCCGCGATTGCTCCACCTGATCGAGCGCGGAGAGCGTCTCGTCCAGGATCAGGAGGCGGGGTTCCAGCACCAGCGCGCGGGCGAGGTTGATGCGCTGGCGCTGGCCGGCGCTGAGCCCGATCTGCAGGTGGTCGTAGATGTCGGCCGGGAGACCCACCTCGTTCATCACCTCGAGCACGCGGTTCCGCATCGCGCGGCGCCCCATGCCGCCGTGAATCAGCAGCGGCTCCAGGATGGTGCGGCCCACCGGCATGTGCGGCGGCATGGCGTTGTATGGGTCCTGAAGCAGGAGCTGGAAGCGGTGCCTGAGCCCGAGCAGCCGGCGCCGGTTCATCTTGGCGACGCTCTCGCCCTCGAAGGAGATCGAGCCCTTGTCCGGCGCCTCGATCCAGCTCAGCAGGCGCGAGAGCGTGGACTTGCCGCAGCCCGACTCGCCGACGATGCCGAAGTTCTCGCCCGCCTTCACGTCGAAGGTGACGCCGCGCACCGCCTCCACGTCGTTGTGGCCGAAGAAGCGGGTCGGGTCGTTGACGCGGTAGGTCTTGTAGACGTCGTCCACCTCCAGCAGCGCGGCCTCGCCCTCGGTCTTGGGCTGGGCGCGCTCCTCCACCGCCCAGATGCGCGGGATACGCTCCAGCAGCCGCTTGGAGTAGTCGTGCTCGGGCGCGGCAACGATGGCCTCGGGCGTCGAGCGCTCGATGATGCGCCCCTCCTGAAGGACGATGATGTCGTCCGCGATCTCGCGCACGATGGCGAGCGACGAGGAGATGAAGATGATTGCCGTGTCCAGCTGGTCGCGCAGGTCGTGCATCAGGCGGATGATCTGCGCGGCGACGGTGACGTCGAGCTGCTGGGTGACGTTGTCGGCGATGAGGAAGGTTGGGTTGCTGACCAGAGCGTCGACGATCAGCGCGCGCTGCATCATGCCGCCGGAATACTGGAACGGGAACTCGTCGAAGCGGCGTTCGGGCCGCGGCATACGTACCGCGCTCAGCACCTCCAGCGCGCGCTCGCGCGCGGCCTCCTTCGACATGTCAGGCTGGACCGCGCGCAGCTTCTCCACGATCTGATGACCGACCGGGATGGTCGGGTCCAGCGCGCTGCCGGGGTCCGAGCCGATATAGCCGATCTCGCGGCCGCGCAGCGCCTGCATCTCGGCGGCAGGTATGGTGAGCAGATCCCGCCCGTGATAGCCGACGCTGCCGGCGGTAATCTCGAGCGGCTCGGAGATCGCATTGCAGAGCACGCGGCTCAGCACGGTCTTGCCCGAGCCGCTTTCGCCGATGATGCCGAGCACCTGGCGCTCGCGCAGCTGGAAGTTCACGTCGCGCAGGATCGGCTCGCTCACACCGCGGCGGATGAGGTCGACCGAGATGCCCTGCACGTCGAGCAGCGGCGGCGCAGCCATGGGCTAGACGATCCCCTTGAACAGCTTGTTGCGGGCGCGCTCCAGCGAGGCGCCCATCAGATTGATGCTGATGAGCGTGAGGATGAGGAAGACCCCGGGCATCGTCGGGATCCACCAGCTGTTCACCAGGTACTTGTAGCCGTCGGCGATGATGTTGCCGAAGGTCGGCGTCGGCGGCTGGATGCCGATGCCGAGGAAGCCGAACAGCGCCTCGAAGATCA
>JAPPKP010000444.1 GCA_028819955.1 Rhodospirillaceae bacterium
TACGGCCGGGTGAGCGATGTCTCGTGGGCGATGGTGTTCCCCGGTGGCGGGCCTGAGCCGCGCCACCCGAGCCAGATTTACGAGGCAGTCCTGGAAGGCCTCGTCCTGTTCACGATCCTCGCGGTGGCAATACACATGCGGAGGGTGGCCCGGCGGCCGGGCACCGTCGCCGGCATGTTCTTCGCCGGCTACGGTGTCGCCCGAATCGTCGCCGAGCTGTTCCGCGAGCCGGATGCATTCCTCGGCTTCATCCTGCCGGGCATCAGCATGGGTCAGGTGCTCTCGCTCCCGATGATCGTGCTCGGGCTCTTCCTCATCCTGCGCATCCCGCCGGTGCCCCGGATTGACGGACGAGCGGGCGGGCAGGCCGGGTGATGACCGCGCTAGCGGACGAGATACGGGAGCGGATACGCCGCGACGGGCCGATCAGCATCGCGACCTATATGGAGCTCTGCCTCCACCATCCCGACTACGGCTATTACCGGCGCGGCCGGCCCATCGGCGCTAGCGGCGACTTCATCACCGCGCCCGAAGTGAGCCAGATGTTCGGCGAGCTGATCGGGCTCTGGTGCGCTGCGGTGTGGCAGGCGATGGGTGAGCCGCAGCGAGTGCGCCTCGTGGAGCTTGGCCCCGGCCGCGGCACCCTCCTCGCCGATGCGCTCCGCGCCGTCGGAACCGTGCCGGCCTTCCGAGACGCCTTCGACCTGCACCTCGTGGAGACCAACGAGAGCCTGCGCGCGGAGCAGGCCCGCGTGCTCGCCGCCGCCCAACCGACCTGGCACGAACGCGTCGAGACCGTGCCGCCCGGCCCCGTTCTGGTCGTCGCGAACGAGTTCTTCGACGCGTTGCCGATCCGGCAATTCGAGTGGGTTGACAACGCATGGCGGGAACGCGTCGTCACGCTCGCGCCCTCGTCCGAAGCATTCCGATTCGCCAATACCAATTCTGTCCCCATCGAGGCCGGCCTCGGATGCGCGCCGTCCGGCGCCATCGCCGAACGCGCGCCCGCGCGGGAAGCGCTGGCAGGCGCGCTCGCAGAGCGGGTCGCAACGGAAGGCGGTGCGGCCCTCATTATCGACTACGGGTACGAGCAGACCGGTCTCGGCGACACGCTTCAGGCCATGAGACTGCACCGCCGTCACGGTGTGCTGGAAGACCCGGGAACCGCCGATCTGACGGCTCACGTGGACTTTTCTGCACTGGCGTCCGCAGCGCGGCGGGAAGGCGCCGCCGTGTTCGGTCCGACGTCTCAAGGCCAATTCCTCCGATCGCTTGGCATTGACGCGCGGGCGTCCCGGCTCCGGCAGAACGCCAGTGCTGAGCAGGCAACGGAGATCGATGCCGCGCTGCGCCGCCTGACGGGCGCGCACGGGATGGGCTCCCTCTTCAAAGCGATGGCGTTCGCACACCCGGCACTCGGCGCCCCGCCGGGCTTCGAGCAGCCGGCGCGCGCAGCGACCCCATGATCGAGCCCATCTCCCACGCCCTGCTGGAGGACCCCGGCGGCCGCATTCGTCACGGCTTCTTCGGCCGCACCGGCGGCGTCAGCGAGGGCCTCTACCGCTCGCTGAACTGCGGTTATGGCTCGGGCGACGATGCGGAGGCCGTGCATGAGAATCGCGTGCGTGCAACCGCCGCCTGCGGGCTGTCGCCGACGACGCTTTGCACCGCCTATCAGGTCCACAGCGCCGAAGCGCTCGTCGTGACCGAGGCCTGGACGCGGGAGGACGCACCGCGGGTCGATGCCATGGCGACGGCGACGCCGGGTCTCGCGCTCGCGATCCTCACCGCCGATTGCGTGCCGGTGCTGCTGGCGGATCGCGACGCCGGCGTGGTCGGAGCGGCCCACGCCGGCTGGCGCGGCGCGCTGAACGGAATCCTGGAGACCGCGGTCGAAGCCATGCTCGGCCTCGGCGCGCGGCCGAGTAACGTGCGGGCAGTGATCGGCCCCTCGATCGGCGCATCCTCCTACGAGGTCGGGCCCGAGTTCCCGGCGCCGTTTCTGGCTCGCAGGGCGCAAGACGGAGACCTGTTCGCACCGGCAAAGCGCGACGGTCACTTCCTCTTCGACATCGTGGGCTATGTCGCCCGTCGCCTGGGCGATCTCGGCCTCGCGGCGGTCGAAGCGACTGGCGGCGACACCTGCGCCGAGGCCGGCCGCTTCTTCAGCTATCGCCGAAGCGTCCATCGCGGCGAGCCCGACTACGGCCGCAATATCTCGATCGTCGCACTCGGCCCCTGACATGCCGTACGTGATCATCTTCGGCGTTCTCCTGTTTGTCGGCATGGTAGCGAGCTGCGCCCTGACGATGTCGAGCCCGTGACGCGCCGGAGCAGCGCGGCCTCTCGCTGCCAGCGGAGCGCGATGTCGCTGGCGCTGTGCCTCTTCCTGTGCGTGACGCTCGCAGCCTGCGGCGACCTGCCCCGCCCCTTCCAGCCGGCAGACAAGAGCACGCAGGCGTGGTCCGTTCCCGGTGACGTAGCCTGGGGCAGCATCGTGGTACCGCCCATCGGGGGCCTGCCTGCAGAGCAGTCGAGAGCGCTTGTGAGCGAGGTCGTGGAGGCGCTGCAACTGCGCGACGTACCGGCCAGCGCTCACGCCGGCGGCCGCGGCAGCGTCGTGCTTGCCGGGCACGTCTCGGTCGCCGCAGGCAAGCTGAGGTGGTCGTTGATCACGCCCGACGGCGAGACCGCGCTCCGTTTCGAAGAACCGAGGCTGAATGCGCCGTCCATCGGGATGGCGGCGGACGATCTGAAGGCGATCGCGGCGCGGGCTGCCGGGCAGGTCGCTGCCGTGCTGAAGCCGCCGGCGGCCGAAGACCCGGACCGGCCGCCTCGCGTGCCGTTGATCGTCGAATCCGTTCGCGGTGCCCCCGGCGACGGCGGGATCGCGCTCGCCCGCGCCATGCGGCATTCCCTCGCTCGCGTTGGCGTGGCCGTTGCCGATGCTCCCAACGAGGGCAATCTCACGCTCCAGGGCTGGGTCTCGGTTGCGCAAGACGACACCGTTGCAGATAGCGCGACCGTAACGATCGTCTGGGACGTACTTCATCCCGACGGCACGAGGTTCGGCACGATCACCCAGAGCAACCGGGTGGGCGCTCACCAGCTGACCGGCACGTGGGGCGTTCTGCCGCGGCTCGTCGCCCGTGCTGGCGCGCCGGGCATCGCGCAACTGCTCGATCGACCGGCCGTCCGCCGAATCGTCGAGGCTCGGCGGCAAGAGGTCCTCGCAGAACTGCCGACCCGGAGGCTGATCGAAGCCCCGCTCGCCCTGTCGATCCAAGCGTCCGGCACGCTGGCTGCGGCGTCGGTCGAGCCGCCGCTCTCACTGCACGCCAGGACGCAACCCAGACCACGCTTCAAGCCTGAGCTCGAGGCGCCGCGCCCGCCTTCGGTGCTGGTCGAGGCACCGATCGCCGTCTCCGTGACGGTTCGGTAACGGCGTTTACAGGGCAGGGTCAGATTGATACAGTCCGCGCGCCTTCGGGGCCTGTGGCTCGGCCCGGTAGGCCCTATCCCACTCCACGCTTCAGGGAACCGTCATCGATGAAGCTCGTTGCCGGGAACAGCAACCGGCCGCTGGCTGAGGCGAT
>JAPPKP010000393.1 GCA_028819955.1 Rhodospirillaceae bacterium
CCCATCATCACGCTGACCGGCTGCCGCTCGCCCGAGTACAACGAGGCGCACCACGCCTATTGCGGGCTGCTGGACAGCATGCACATCTGGGGCCTCTACAACGGGCGCTACGGCATGTCGGACAAGGTGTTGATCGACATCGTGCCGCAGGAGCACCGGCTTGCTGCCGACACCATGCTGAACACCGAGCGCCAGCGCCAGGAGCGGCTCACCGCTGTGCTGCAGGACGACCCCGAGACCGCGCCCTGGGTCGAGCACGAGAGACTCTTCGCCAACTACAAGGCGCTGCAGTTCTTCGACACCTTCGCCCTCTACTTCAATTGCGTCCACGCCGAGGGGCGCGGGGAGAGCACCTTCGCCAACGTACCGCGCGGTGTCGACGACGATGTCGAAATCGAAGTCCGGGCGCTCGGCGACGGCGTCTACAGCCTCGATCCCTATCCCTTCCGCGACGACAGTCTGGAAGTCTCGTTCACCGGCCGCCATCTCACGCCCTTCGGCGCCGACGATGCGCCCGACATGGCGGCGGTGATGCGGGAGACCCCGCGCGAGCGCCAGAGCGCCCGGCTGATCGCGGCCTGAGCGCCGCGCCACAGACATCCGAGATCAGAGAGAGAACGTGACGGCAGTTGCACGCCCGAGCCCCGTCGAAGTGCTCGGATTGGACCACGTCGTGCTCCGCGTGGCGGACATCGAGGCCTCGCTGGAATGGTACGGGCGGGTGCTCGGCTGCACCGTGGAGCGCCGGATCGAGAGCTTCGGGCTCTACCAGCTCCGTGCCGGCGCGAACCTGATCGACCTGGTTCCAGTTGGGAGCAAGGCAGGCAAGCCGGGCGGCGGTGCGCCGGGCAAGACGCGGCGCAACATGGAGCATTTCGCCCTCAAGCTTGCCGCCTTCGACGAGACGAAGCTCCGCCGCTATCTCAAGAGGCGCGGCATCGAGGCAGGCGAGACCGCGCGGCGCTACGGCGCCGACGGCCACGGCCCCTCGCTCTACCTTACCGACCCCGACGGCAACACCGTGGAGCTCAAGGGGCCGCCCGATTCGGACCAGAGCGAGAGGGTGGCGGACGCCGAGTATCCCGGTGCGAGGAGGCGAGTCGCAGCCAAGCGGAGCGCAGAGGCATGAAGGCGGTCGTCATCCACCGCCACGGCGGGCCCGAAGAACTCGTCTACGAGGACATCGAGACGCCGGCGGTCGACCCCGAGGACGTCCTCATCAACCTCGAGACGGTGGGCCTCAACCATTTCGACCTCGACGTCTGCGACGGAATCTCCGGCTATCTCAACCTCGACATGCCGCACATTCTGGGGGTCGAGGGCGCAGGCGCGGTCGCCGAGACCGGCGCCGCCGTGACAGCCTTTCGCCCGGGCGATCGTGTCATGCCCTTCCTCACCTTCACGTCCGGCCTCTGCCGGCACCGGGTGTGCAACTGCGCGCTTGGCATGGACAACATCTGCCTCGACTTCGAAAAGCTGGGGGTGACCTGCTGGGGCACTTACGCCGAGTACGTGAAGGTCTCACACCACAACGTGATCCGAATTCCCGACGGCGTCTCGGCGCTGGACGCGGCGGCGGGGCAGGTCGCCTTCGCCACGGCCTGGGAGCTGGTGGTGAAGAAGGCACAGGTGCGCCAAGGCGAGGACGTGCTCATCAACGCCGCCGGCAGCGGCGTCGGCTCGGCAGCGATCCAGTGCGCTCGCGTTGCGGGCGCGCGAATTATCGCCACCGCCGGCTCCGACGAGAAGCTCGCACGAGCCCGTCAGCTCGGTGCCGACGAGGTCGTCAACTACAACGAGACGCCTGCGATCGGCGACGCCGTGCGCGATCTCACCGATGGGCGCGGCGTCGATGTCTGTATCGAGATGGTAGGCGGTTCCGTGCTACAGCAGAGCCTCGACGCGCTCGCGCTCAACGGGCGGCTCGCCACCTGCGGCGCGCACGCGGGCGAGAAGGTCGAGATCGACATGATCGAGTTTTTCCGCAAGCAGATCACCATGACGAGCTGCCACTTCGCGCCGAAGTCCACCAACCACGAGGTCCTTCGCCTGATGGAGCAGGGCAAGCTCAGGCCGGTGATCGGCGAAGTCCTGCCGCTGGCCGAGATGCGCACCGCTCACGAACGACTTGCCGCGCGCGCAGTCTTCGGCAAGATCGTGCTCGAAGTTTAGCGGGGCGAGCAATGGCCGAGCTTGAGCTACGTAAAGTCGATCGCTGGCACCACCGGCGCATCATCCTCGACGAGCTGAGTCTGAAGGCGCCGTCGGGCCGTATCACCGCGCTCCTGGGCGATGAGGAATCGGGTCGCCTCACGGCAATCAAGGTCATCGCTGGGATCGAGAAGCCGCAAGGCGGCTCCATCCTGATCGATGGCGAGGAGGTGCTCGGGCAGCGGGAGGGAATTCGGGAAGCGGCGACGGTCTTCCGCACCGCCGCGCTAATGCCGCACAAGACGGCCTTGGAGAATATCGCCTATCCGCTCAGGATCGCCCGCTTCGACCGGGAGACCATCGAGGCGCGTGTGCTCGCCGTGGGCGAGCACTTCGGGATCACAGACATTCTCGCGCAGCGCCCCAAGAAGCTCACCGACATTCAGTGTTATCAGATCGGTCTCGCCCGCGCGCTGGTGCGGGACCCCGGGGTCTACCTCTTCGAGCTTCCGACGGAGGAAGACCCGGAACTGCGCAATCTCGCGATCAGTGAGATGAAACGGCTCAGAGACGAGTTCGGGCGCACCGTGGTCTATGCCGCCGAGACTGTCGATGATGTGGACGACCTTGCCGACTGGGTCGTCGTACTCGACGAAGGGCGCAGGCTGCAAATGGGCAGCCCCGGGAGGATCGTCAAATGGCCGGCCTCGCGCCGGGTCGCGAAGCTCTTCGGCGCGAGACTCCGAGCCGCGCGCGTTATGGGCACCGAGCACGATGCGATCACGGTGCGTCTCAAGGACGGCGACATCCTCACTATTCCATGGGAGAGCGACGAGGCGGCCGCCGGCGAGCGCGCCACGCTGGCCATCTGGCCCGAAGACATCGACCGCGAGGGAGAGACGGCGGTTTACCCGCCCGAGCACTGCTACCTGTTCAACGAGCGGGGACATTTGGTGGCGGGACCCTCGGGACCACCGCCAAAGCGCAAGACAAAGGGTGCATCCAAGCGGCGATAAGTGACGAGACCTGTGCATTTCTGCTCGCCGCAGCAGTGCTGGGCCGACTCGCAGTATTCCTCACTGACGATATCAAAGAACAGCGTCATTTCCCCAATATATGGGGAAGAGTCGTTCTACGGCTACAATATATTGTAAGTATTGAAAGGCTTGCGAGGCGATGTGGCCTGTTGATTAACGCAATGTTTATCGTAGTCTCGTTGCCAATCTTGCGTTGTCCGCACTAGAATGAAGCGGTAACACCCGCTCTCAACGGATTTTTCACCAGATGATCGACCACGCCGTCGCGCGCCAAAACATGGTCTCCGGCCAGATCAGGACCAACCGTGTCACCGACGAACGGCTGATCGAGGCGATGGAAGAGATTCCCCGCGAGCTCTTCGTGCCGCGTGCCAAGCGAGGCGTCGCCTACGTGGACGAGGACGTGGAGATCGCTTCCGGCCGCTACCTGATGGAGCCCATGGTGCTCGCACGGCTGGTGCAAGAGGCCGAGATCACGCCAAACGACATGGTTCTCGACGTCGGTTGCGGCACGGGCTACGCCTCGGCGGTCATGGGCCGCCTCGCGGGCACCGTGATCGCCCTGGACGTCGACGACTCTCTCGCGGCCGAGGCCGAGCGTGCGTTGAGCGCCGTCGGTGCCGACAACGCGATTGTCGTGACTGGCCCTCTTGCCGAGGGATTTGCTCAACAGGCGCCCTACGACGTGATCCTGGTGGGAGGCGCGGTCGATCGCCTGCCGCAGGCTCTGGCGGATCAACTGGCCGAGGCGGGCAGGATTGTCGGCGTCGTGCAAGAGCCCGGCACGGTGGGGCAGGCAACCCTCTGGGCGCGGCACCGGGGCGTGCTCTCTCATCGCTGCCTGTTCGAAGCATCGATGCCGCCGCTACCGGGCATCGTCCGGCCGGCGCAATTCGAGTTCTAGGTCCATGCAGGGCGAGGTGCCTGCGCTCTCGGTCGGGGACTTCGCGACACTGCGCGCGGGGCCCGAGGCGTACGCGCTGCTCGATGTGCGCGAGCCTTGGGAGGTGGCGCTCGGGGTGCTTCCCGAGGCCATGACCATCCCCATGAACGAGCTACCCGATCGGCTCGAATCGTTGCCGGCGGATCGGCCGCTGGTGGTGCTGTGCCACCATGGCCAGCGGAGTGGTCAGGTCACCGCATGGCTCCACAGGCAGGGCTACGACAATGCGGTCAACCTGGAAGGCGGTATCGACGCCTGGGCTCGCATGGTCGACCCGGCCATGCCGACCTACTGAAAGGAGCGGCCCATGACTCGCAAACGACGGCACTCCTCGATCGGAACGATCACCCTCGGCGTCCTGGCGGGTGCGCTCTTCGCCGGGGCGTTCGCGTTCACCCACGGCGCCACCGCACAGACTCTGGAAGAGGCGCTCGTCTACGCCTACCAGAACAACCCGACCTTGCAGGCCGAGCGCGCGCGGCTGCGGGCGTTGGACGAGGAGGTGCCCGCGGCGCTGGCCGGCTGGCAGCCCACGGTCGAGATCGCGGGCGACGTCGGCGCGTCCTACAGCAGGACCGACGGTAGTGTTCCGAACGCCGGGAGCCATACCGTCGTTCCCTTCGGTGCTGGGCTCACGGCCACCGCTCCGGTCTACCAGGGCGGGCGGGTATCCGCCCAGATCGATTCGGCCGAGAACCGGGTCAATGCGGGCCGAGCGCAGCTCCAGGCGGTCGAGCAATCGATCCTGCTCGACACGGTGACAGCCTACATGGACGTGCTCCGCTTTTTGTCCGAGATCGAGCTCAGCCGCAGCAGCGAACGGGTCGTTCGCCGCCAGCTCCAGGCCGCGGTCGACCGACTCGAGGTCGGCGAGGTGACGCGGACCGATGTGGCGCAGGCCGAGGCCCGGCTGGCGCAGGCGGGCGCGGAGCGGGTGGCGGCCGAGGGCGGCATGATGTCCGCCCGCGCGATGTATCGACAGGTGGCAGGCCAGGCGCCGGGCACGCTCTCGTGGCCGCCGGTTCCCATGGGCCTGCCCGAAACGGAGGAGGACGCGCTGGCTGCAGCCAACGACGCCAACCCGTCGATCACGGCGTCGTCGTTCATCGCTCAGGCGGCGCAGGCGGATATCGAGGCGGCATCTGCGGCGCTCAGGCCACAGGTCTCGATCGTCGGCGAATTGCGCCAGCGCTTCGACACCTCGAACCTCATCGAGCAGACCACCGATGCCTCGATCAGGGCCAGTGTGCGTGTGCCGCTCTATCAGGGCGGTGCCGCGAACGCGCGCGTCCGCCAGTCGAAGCAGATTGCGGCGCAGCGGCTGCTGGAGCTGGATCAGTCCCGGCGTGCAGTTCAAGAGCAGGTCGCCCAAGCCTGGCGGGCGCTCACCTCGGCGCGGGCGCAGATCGCCGCGTTCGAATCGCAGGTGGCTGCGGCGGCTGTCGCGCTGGACGGCGTCGAGCAAGAGACGCGCGTCGGCCTGCGCACCACGCTCGACGTGCTGGACGCCGAGCAGGAGCATTTCAAGGCGCAGATCAACCTGGTCCGGGCGCAGCGGGAAGAGATCGTCGCTGCCTATCAGTTGAAGGCGGCGATCGGCGCGTTGACCGCGCAGCAGCTCGGGCTCCCGGTCGACCTGTACGACCCGGAGGCGCATTACCGGAGCGTGCGGGGCAGTCCGGGCGAGTGGCTGTGGTCGGAGTAGTGACCGCCCCAATGGCGGAGGAGTGAGGACATGGAGAAGCCGGCGACAGCCGAACACCCGATCAACGACGTGATGCGTCGGCGCTGGAGTCCGCGCGCCTTTGCGCCGCGGCCGATGCCCCGCGCGGACATCCTCACGCTGCTGGAGGCGGCGCGCTGGGCGGCGTCGAGCTTCAATCAGCAGCCCTGGCACTTCCTGGTCGCGACCAGGGACGACGAAGAGCGCTTCGCGCAGTTGCTCGAATGCCTGGTGCCGGGCAACCAAGTGTGGGCGCGGAATGCGTCGCTGCTCATCCTCACCGTCACCAAGCGCACCTTCGACCACAACAATTCGCCCAACAGCTGCTGCGTTCACGATATCGGGCTCGCCGCCTGCCAGCTCGTCCTGCAAGCCACGGAGCTCGGGTACGCCACCCATCAGATGGCCGGCATCGAGGCGGACAAGATCCGGCAGGTCTACGGTGTGCCGGAGGGCTTCGATCCCGTGACGGGGATCGCCGTCGGCTATCCCGGGGATCCGGATTCGCTCCCCGACGACCTCCGCGAAATGGAGCTTTCAGCGCGCACACGGCGGCCTTTCGACGAATTCGTCTTCGCCGACGGCTGGGGTGAAGCCGCCGACCTCTGACGGTCATCGACCGAGGGTTTTCGCGGCCCCTGAGCGAAGTCAGCCAATCAAACTCCGGAGCGAGGGATGTCCGACTTCCACGTGAGCGTCGGCGAGCAGGTGACGTTTTCCAAGACCGTCGGCGAGAGCGATGTCTACCTGTTCGCGGGCATCACCGGCGACTTGAACGGTCTGCATGTCAACGAGCATTACATGTCGGGGACGTCTTACGGTCACCGTATCGCCCACGGGGCTCTCTTGGTCGGTTTCATGTCGACCACGTCGACCATGATGATCGCCCGATGCGATGAGAGCGGAGGCGACGAGACCCCGGTCTCGCTCGGTTACGACCGCATTCGTTTCACCGCGCCGGTCTATATCAACGACACGGTGAGCGTGACCTACACGGTCGCCGAGATCGACGAGGAGCGCCGCCGCGCGCTTTCCGATATCGAGGTGGTCAATCAACGCGGCGAAACCGTTGCCGTCGCCCAGCACATCATCAAATGGGTGCCGCAGGCATAAGCAGCGAACGGGACGAGGGGGACCGGAGCATGGCGCGCGCACTCTGGCAGGGGCAAGTTATCGCGGAGTCGGAGACGTGGGAGAGCGTGGAGGGCAACGTCTATTTTCCCCCGGAGTCCGTGAACCATGCGTTCTTCACGCCGAGTGACACCACGACCGTCTGCGGCTGGAAGGGCACGGCCCACTACTACACGGTCGAGGTCGACGGCGCGCGTAACGCCGATGCAGCGTGGTACTACCCTGACCCCAAGCCCGCGGCCGCGAATATCCGGGACCACGTCGCCTTCTGGCGGGGTGTCACCGTCGAGACCTGAGCTCGGGTTGCCGATCGGGGCACATGGATGCTCGCGCGGCGAGGCGCGCAACAGAAAGCAGGAACGCCGATGCCTCGATACTTGAAGACCGGAATCAGCGATGCAGAAGCCGCGGAGGCGGACGAGAAGGTCCGCCGCGTGGTGGAAGATGCGTTGAACGACATCGCGAAGCGGGGCGATGCGGCCGTGCGCGAGATGTCGATCAAGTTCGACCACTGGGAGCGCGATGACTTTCGGCTGAGCGAGGCGGAGATCGAAGCCTGCCTGGATCGGCTGCCAGGCCAGGACCGCAAGGACATTCTCTTTGCCCAGGAGCAAATTCGCAATTTCGCACAGGCCCAGCGCGACGCGCTGCAGGATGTCGAGGTCGAGACCCTGCCGGGCGTGGTGCTCGGCCACAGGAATATCCCGGTCAACGCGGTTGGCTGCTACGTGCCCGGCGGCAAGTACCCGATGGTGGCGTCCGCGCACATGTCGGTGGTTACGGCCAAGGTGGCAGGCGTGGAGCGCATCGCAACCTGCGCGCCGCCCTTCGAGGGCAGGCCCGCACCGGCGATCGTCGCAGCCCAGCACCTCGCGGGCGCCGACGAAATTTACGTGCTGGGCGGCATCCAGGCGGTTGGCGCGATGGCGCTCGGCACCGGCAGCATCGAGCAGGTGGATATGCTGGTGGGTCCCGGTAACGCCTTCGTGGCCGAGGCCAAGCGCCAGCTCTTCGGCCGCGTGGGCATCGACCTGCTGGCGGGGCCCACCGAGACCCTGGTGATCGCCGACGAGACCGTGGACGGCGAGCTCTGCGCCGCCGACCTGCTCGGCCAGGCCGAGCACGGGCCGACCTCGCCAGCAACTCTGCTGACCATCTCCGAACGGCTCGCCCGCCAGACCATGGCCGAGGTCGAGCGCCAGCTCTCAATCCTGCCGACCGCGGAGATCGCGGGCCGGGCATGGCGCGACTATGGCCAGGTGATCGTCTGCGACACCTTCGACGAGATGGTGACCGTGGCGGACGAGATCGCCGCCGAGCACGTGCAGGTGATGACCGAGGATCCCGACTGGTTCTTGGACCGCATGACCAACTACGGTGCGCTCTTCCTGGGCCCGCGTACCAACGTCTCCTACGGCGACAAGGTGATCGGCACGAACCACACTCTGCCCACGCGCAAGGCCGCGCGCTACACCGGCGGCCTCTGGGTGGGCAAGTTCCTCAAGACCTGCACCTACCAGCGGGTACTGACCGACGAGGCCTCTACCGTGGTCGGTGAATACTGCTCACGCCTCTGCGCACTCGAGGGCTTCGCCGGGCACAAGGAACAGGCCGACATTCGCGTGCGCCGCTACGGCGGGAAGAACCTTGCCTGATCCTGGGTCGGAAGACGCGCTGCCCAAGACGCCGTCGTTCCGGCTCGACGGCAAGCGGGCGCTCGTCACCGGGGCGAGCCGCGGCCTCGGCCGCGCCTGCGCTGCCGCGCTTGCCGAGGCCGGTGCCCACGTCGTGCTGGCTGCGCGGGGTCAGGACGCGCTGGAACGAGTTGCGGGCGAAATCGAGGCAGCAGGCGGCTCGGCGGAAACCCTCACGATCGACATCGCCGATGTCGAGCGGGCTGCGGAATCACTCGCGGCACTCGGACCGGTCGACATTCTCGTCAACAACGCCGGCGGCAACCGCCCGGCACCGCTGCTTGACGTCACCGTCGAGGACTTCGACGCGGTCATCGGCATCAATGTGCGCGGGGCCTATTTCTGCGCTCAGGCGGTTGCGCGTGAGATGGTCGCGGCGAAGCGGGGCGGGGTCATCATCCACATGTCGTCCCAGATGGGGCATGTCGGCGGGCCGCGCCGCACGGTCTACTGTGCCAGCAAGCACGCCGTCGAGGGCATGACCAAGGCGATGGCAATGGATTTGGCCGCGCACAACATCCGGGTTAATGCCGTTGGCCCCACCTTTATTTCGACTCCTATGACCCGGCCTTTCCTCGAAGACCCCGCGTTCAAAGAGGACACGCTGAACCGAATCGCGCTCGGTCGCCTCGGCCAGCTTTCCGATGTAATGGGGGCAATTGTTTTTCTGGCGAGCGATGCTGCAAGCCTGATAACGGGCGCGAGCCTGCTGATTGATGGCGGGTGGACCGCACAATAGAGTTATATTTATCAGTATAAGTTATATCTTTTTCAGCAATTACCACCTTAGAGAAGCCCGAAATTTTCCGCAGAATCGGCGAGTTACTAGGTTAGGTCGTCACGCCATATACCCCCAAAACCTGCTGGTATGCTAATTTGTAATGTCAGAGAGATGAATTGTTTCAAATTTGGTTTTTTCTGATATATAACGACGAACCTTCAGCCCGCCGAGTTGCACGGAGGCAGATTTATGGCGAGACGTTCTCTCCCCAAAATTGATGAGAATTCGTTAACAAAAGGGCAGCTCCGCAAGCTCGAAACGCTGCGCAGATCTGTGGGTGACGAGATCGGAGCGCGCGCGTTCGCCGCATGGTTCGCCGCACAACCGAAACCGGTGGTGGTCGAGAAGGATCACGATGCCGAATTGATTGTCGATACGCTCTGGCCGCTTGTACGGGACGGCACCCTGGCAATTCCGCGAGGCGGCTACTTGGTTCGACGCGGGCGTCGTCGCGTTATCGTTGAGCCCGTGAGTCCGTAGCAGGGGCAGGCGCCGCCCCGTTATCTGGGTGGCTGTTGGCCCCAAGAACGGGGCGAGAAGACGCGTCTCAATCTTGGCCTGCGCTCCGTCTCAAGGCCGGGATGCCTTCAACTCATAAGGATCGATGGCGCCGCCATCAGTGGCTCCGAGACGCGCCAATGTACTGCGCGCGTCTAACGCTGACGCGTAGTCCAGGGGCGACGTAACAAGCATTTAACACCCCGGACCATGGTGCGGTGCACAGGGCGTGCGGCGTGGGGCAATGTCCGCGTCATGAACGCTCTGAACGCTACCTCACCCACCATCCACGCCACACCAGACGCGCCTCGTGGATTCGACGCGCGGAGCGCAAGATGAGCGCGCTCGACGGCTGGATTGACGTCTGCCGCGCCGGCACCTGGCGCGACATGGGCGGGAAAGACGTGTGCCTCGACGAGGATCGGCTTGACCGCATCGTCGCCGCGCACGCCGCCGCCGATCCGGCGCCCGTCGTCGTCGGCCACCCGAAAGCGGACGCGCCGGCCTACGCCTGGATTGCCGGGCTACGCCGTTCCGGCGACCGGCTGCAAGCCAAGCTCCGCGACATTTCCGCGCCCTTCCGCCAGGCGGTCGAGGCCGGTCTCTACGCCGGCCGCTCGATTGCGCTCCAAGGAGACACGCTGCGCCATCTCGGCTTCCTCGGCGGCCGCGCCCCAGCGGTACCGGGGCTCGCGCCCACGTGCTTTGCATCCGCGCCGGAGACGGTAATCGCCTTCGCCGATAGCGCTGTTGAGACCCCACAGGAGTCATCCGGAGCACAGCCCGACTCTCTCCGCGCCCTGGGGCCGAGAGGGGACGAAGACGGCAGCAGCCTCGTCCCCCTCCGTGTCCCCCAGGGCCGGGGAGAGGCCGAAGAGGAGGGCAAGGATCCCCCCAGCACCGCGCCCGCCGGCGAAGACCGAGACAGCGGACGGGCAGCATTCGCCGAAAGAGAAACAGCGCTGGCGGAGCGGGAGGCGATCCTGCTCGCCCGTGAGGCGGCGGCGGCGGCCGACGACAGGCGGCGAGCTGCCGAGGCGGCCATCGCTCCCCACGTCGAGGCAGGTCGCGTCCTGCCCGCGGAGCGGGCGGCGCTTGCTGCGTTGCTTGCTGCGCTCGGCGGCGGCCAGGGCAGCGACGACGAAGGCGCTGCCTCGGAGCACGCCACCATCGCGTTTGCTTCGGCCTCGGGCGGGGAGGAGCGGATGCCGCCCGCCGCCATTCTGGAACGGTTCATCGAGGGCCTGCCCCGGCGCGTGGATTATCGGACGCTCGCGGGCGGCCCGGTGCCGGGCGCGTCGGCGTTCACGGGCACTCACGAAGATGCGGGCGAGGACAGCGAGCGAATTGCTGCCGAGGCCCGTGCGCTGATGACGGCGGAAGCGGAGAGGGGCGTGTCCCTTACTCCCGCCGAGGCCGTCGACCGGGCGCGCGCCAAGCGCGGGCTCGGCACCGAAGGAGGAACGCAATGAGTCATGTGTTGATGTGGCGGGCGGCAGACGCCGGCGGCGCCGTCGCCCCCCACCGAATCGTCAAGTACGGCGACGCCGACGGCAAGGTGGAGCAGTCCGCCGCAGCCGGGGACGCCCATATCGGGGTCTCCGGCCGCGCATCGGCGGTCTCGGGCGGGCGTGTCGAGATCGCCCGCGCCGGCATCGCCGACATTGAGTACGGCGGCAACATCGCGCGCGGCGCGCTGCTAACGGCGGACGGCGACGGCAAGGCGGTGACCGCCGCCAACGGCAACCGCGTCATCGGCGTGGCCGAGGTCTCCGGCGTCGCCGGCGACATCGGCCAGGTGCTGCTCGCGCCCGGCCTCCACTAAGGAAAAGATCATGGATCCGCTCAACACCCAGTTCGCTTCGGGCCCGTTCGAGGTCCAGACCCGGCTCACGCAGATCGCGCAGGCGGCGATGCCGTCCGGCCTGATCGCCGACGACGTCTGCCCGCGTGTCCGCACCGGCTACAAGTTCACCTACACGACGCTCAGCGAAGAGGACCTGCTCACCATTCCGGACGTGCGGGCCTCCCGCGCTGGGCGCCTCAATCAGGTCGAGTTTGGTGCCATGGACACCACCGCAAGCGTAGTCGACTTCGGCCTCGAGGATCCGGTTCCATCCCGTGATATCGAAGAGGCGCAGGCGCAAGAAGTCGCCTACGACCCGCTGGAGCAGGCCGCGATCTCGACTGCCGAGCTGGTGAGGCTCGCGCGCGAGCGGCGCGTCGCCGATTTGGTGACCACCGCTTCCAACTACGCCGCCGGCCACTCCGCGACGCTCAACGGCAACGCACAGTGGAGCCACGCCAACGCGAACCCGCGCAAGGTAATCCTGGAGGCGCTCGACGTGCCGCTGGTCCGCCCCAACGTGCTGGTGTTCGGACAGAAGGTGTGGACCGCGCTGCGCCAGCACCCGAAGATCGTCGAAGCGGTGGCCGCCACCGGCGCCGGCGACCAGGCCTCCGGCATCGTGGTGAAGGAGGCGGTGGCCGAGCTCTTCGAGGTCGACCGCGTGCTGGTCGGCATGGCCTGGTACCAGAGCGCCAAGAGGGGCCAGGAGGACAGCTTCGCCCGCCTCTGGGGCAAGCACGCGTGCGCCATCCACGTGCGCCGCGACATGGCCTCGGCCCGCGACCGCATGCCGAAATTCTGCTGGACCGCCGATGCCCTCGGCGGGCTGCAGGTCGGCACCTACGAGGAGCCGGCGCGGGGGGTCAATCGCGGCTCGACGGTCGTCAAGGTCAGCGAATGCGTCAAGGAGCTCGTGGCCTACGGCCGCGCCGGCTACCTCTGGCGCAACGCGGTGGCGTAGACCATGGGGTGGCTCTCTTCCTCGCGCCATCGGGCGCGCCCGCCGGACCACCTGTGCGGCCTCGGCTATTCACCGGCCGACGCGCGCCAGAGCGCGACCGAGAACGAGGTCTGCCGGCACGCCGAGCGCCTGCTGAACATGGTCCACGCCTACTGCGAGATCAGGGATTCATGGATCGGATGGCTGCGCGGCGACGCCATGAATCGCACCCTCTACGAGCGGATCGTGCCCGAGATGCGTGCCCTCCAGGGTGCCGAGCGGCGCGTCATCGACACGCCGTCCGTGACCCTGCTGGCGGTGCTCGACTATGCCGCCCGCGCGCGCAAGGCGGTGCCGGCGTACACGCCCCGCGAGACGGTCGACTATCCGCAGCCGCCGCTCGCCGATGACGTGCGCGAGGCGTGCGGTCGCATGGCGGCCCAGGCCGAGGTGGCAGAGCGCGCCGCCCGCCGCGCGTCGGCGCGCGCGTATGCCGCGCGCATGGCCGACGCGATCGAGCGTGAACGCGCCGAGGAGCAGCGCCGCCAACGTGCCATGAAAGAGCACGGCGTTACTGAAACGCCCGAGGACGCCGCTCGCGCGAAGGCTCAGCTCGAGGCGCGCATCGCGGTCTATCAGCGCGAGCTCGACCGCGTATCGGCACAAGAGGCGCGGAGGGCCGAAGGCCCGACAGGGACACAACAACCCGCGCCGCCACCGGACGCGCCCGCGCCTGAGACCGCCCGCATGCGGGCCATCCTCGCCGCGATGCGCGCCTGGGCCGGCCCGCGCCTCAAGTGGGGGCGGAACCGGCGCGCCCCTTACCTGCGCGCACTGCGCCGGGCGACTGGCCTGGCTGACATCACGCGGGCCGAACGCAACCGGCTTTGGCGCACGATCGAGGCGGAGCCGGCATCATGAGCTACGCCACGCGCGCGGACATGGAGGCGCGCTTCGGCGCGGAGGAGGCACTGGACCTCGCCGGGATGCAGGCCGGCCGGATCGAGTCCGCGCTCGCGGACGCGGCGGCCGAGATCGACGGCGCACTCGCCGCCGCTTATCGACTGCCGTTGAGCGGTGCCTCCTGGCCGCGGCTCGTGGGGATCGCCTGCGATCTCGCACGGCGCGCGCTCTACGACGACGTCTCGCCGGAGGAAGTGACCGCGCGGGCCGAGCGGGCACAGGCGGCACTTGGCCGCCTCGTGTCCGGTGAGGAGGCGCTCCTCGATGGCGCCGGCCATCCGGTGCCCCGCCGCGACAAGGCGGCGCGCAGCGGCCCCGCACCTTCCATCACTCCCGACACCCTGTCGGGGCTCTGATGCCCGCCCTCATGCGGCGAAGCGGTGTCGCGCCGAAAGGCGCACGGAAGCAAAGGGCGCAATAATGGTCTCGCAACCGATCAGCGTCGAGATCGAGGACGCTGCACTCCGCGCCGCGCTCATGCGTATCGCGGCGGTGCTGGCCAGCCCCTCCGCCGTCATGGACCAGATCGGGCGCTACCTCGTCGCCTCCACGTTGCGGCGCTTCGAGCGCGAACGGGCGCCGGATGGCTCGCCCTGGCTGAAGAGCGCCCGTGCACTCGCCGAAGGAGGGCGAACGCTCACCGATACCGGCCGGTTGCGCGGCTCGATCGCGCACACGGTCACCGAGGGGGGCCGTGCGGTCGAGGTCGGGTCGGACGTTCTCTACGCCGCCATTCACCAGCTCGGCGGGCGCGCCGGCAGAGGTCGGAGGGTGACTCTTCCCGCCCGACCCTACCTCGGCATCGACGAGGACGACCGGGCCAACATCCTCCGCATCGTCGCGCGGGCACTCGAAAGGACGGGGACATGACTCTCGCCGCGCTGGAAATGCACCTCGCCGATGCCATGGCCGAGCGCCTCGCCGCGCTCAAGGCCGAAGACGGTGCCGCCGTCTTCGCCGCCGTATTGAGCGCGCTCGATACGGCGGCGCTCACGGCCTGGCCCAAGACTCCGGCGGCGCTGGTGCTGCCGGTCTCCGACGAAGCGGAGGAGAGCACGACGCGCCGGGTCGAGAACCCGCCGGTGCAGCACGTGGTCCGTGTCGGAGTCTCCGTGATGGTTGCGGCGCCCAATGACCGCACGGGCGCGCGCGGGCGCGGGCGCCTCTCCACCCTTCTTGCACAGGCCAGACAGGCGCTCGCCGGCTGGGTGCCGCCCGGCCAGCGGGAGGTGCTGTCCTTCCGTCGCGGGCGGCTGGTCTCGCTGGAGGACGGGCGTCTGCAATGGCTCGACGAGTACGAAATCCGCCGCATCGCCCGCGCGGGCGTGGTGGAGACCGAATAGGGAGACACGCGAATGACCGCGCGAAACATCGACAAGCGCACCGACAACATCGTGATCGGCGCTGGCGAGGTTTATCTCGACCTTCATGAGGGCGGTGCGCCCACGGGCGAGCGCTATCTCGGCGATGCAGTGGGGGCCGCGCTGGAGATCACTACCGAAGAGACCACGGTCTTCTCCGGCTCAGGCCCGGTCGCGCGGGAGCTCGCGCGCATCGCCCGCAGCGTTAGCCGCACGGTAACGCTTACCCTCCACGACATCAGCCTTGCGAACCTGGCCCTCTTCACGGTGGGCGCGGTGAAGCACCTCGCTGCTGCCGACCCGATCTCGGGCGAGCCTGCCGTCTTCCGGCCCGGCCGCTGGTATCAGCTCGGCGGCGTGGCGCGGCCTGCGGGCGTTCTCAGCCTGGCCATGCCGGCCAGCAAGGCCGCGGCGATCAACGCCGTGACCGTCGCGTCGACGGCGCAGGCGCCGGTGACGGCGACGCAGGCGATCGCGGCCAAGCGCTTCGGTGCCGGCGTCAGCGAGACCGAGCAGACGGGCCAGTACATCGTGGACTTTGCCCGCGCCCGCATCTTCTGGCTGCCGGCGGACCACGTGCTTCATGTGCCGAAGGCCGGTATCCAGGAGGGCACGGCCCTCGCTGTCGACTACACGCCGGACGATGCGGCGCGCGACCAGGTGCAGGGCGCGCTCGGCCAGGTGATCGGCGCCTTTCGCTACATCGAGGACTCGGCCGAGGGCCGGGGGCGGAACGTCTACGCACCGCGCTGCTCGATCCAGCCGGCCGGCGGGCTGACCCTGCTCGACGGGCGCTCGTCGGAGCAGCAGATTCGGCTCGCCGTCTCGATGCTGGAGCCCGGCGGCGGTGAGCCCGCGCTCTATATCGACGGGCAGGCCGCGTGATGGGCGGGGCCCACGATCTTTCGGTGCTGTTTCCCGATCGGGATGTTGCGGTCGCGGATCCCGATACGGGCGCCGTCGTGACGCTGACGGTGCGGGAGTACCGCTTCCGCGAGGGGCTGGAGGCGACGGCGCTGGCACGCCCCCTGATCGCGGCGTTGGCGGGGCTGGTGCCGGATCTAGCCGAAGACGAGGGACCGGACGCCCTGGCAATCGAGGGCGCGCTCGCGGCCCACGCTGCGCTCTGGCTGGAACTCGCCGCCCGCGCATGCGGCCGGGACGCGGCCTGGCTCGCCCGCCTGAGCGATGCGGACGGCCGCGCGCTTTCGGAGGCGATGTGGGCAGCCAACGGCGGCTTTTTTTTGCGCCGCGTGGCGGCGCAGATGGGGGCTCGAGCGAAAGCGCGGGAGGCGAGCCCGTTGCGCTCCACCGCGTGCTCGACAGCCTCGTTCGCGCCGGCCACGGACGCGGCCACCTCGACCTCAGCGAGCGCCTGACGTGGCGGCAGATCGTCCTCTTCTATCGCGCTGCCACCGAGTGAGCGCCCGGCGACTGACCAAGATGTTGCATCACGAGCGCCGGTCCGGAGGCCCGGACGGCGCGCACGCGCCGCGCGCGCAGCGCGGAGCCAAGCTCGCGGAGCGAGCGCCGGCGATTGAGGAAAACGAATAATGCCGGGTGATCTCGAGCTCGCGCTCCGCGTCCGTGCGGACATGCGGGAGGCTCTGCAGGGGATCGGCGCGCTCAATCGATCCCTCGGCGATACTGCGCGCCGCGGCGACGAGGCCGGCGCAGCGCTGGCTGGCTCGGCTGCGTCAACGCAGGCGTTCACGCTGGCGCTCGGCGGCCTGGGACGAGAGAGTGGGAGCACGCTCGACCAGGCCCAGGCCGCGGCCGAGAGCGCCTTCGGCGCAATGGAGTCCGCGCTCACGCGCTTCGTGACCACGGGCAAGCTCTCGTTCTCCGGCTTCGTCGATTCCGTGATCGCCGACCTCGCCCGGCTGGCGGCGCGGCGCGCCATCACCGAGCCGCTGGCGGCCCTTCTGTTCGGCGCGCTGCCCGGCCTCTTCGGCGCAGGCGTCGGCGGCGCCGATGCCTTCCGCCGCTTGCGGGCCGGCGTCGGCCATGCCGGCGGCCTGGTCGGCGCTTCGGGCGGCGTCTCGCGCACCGTGCCGGCCGGCCTCTTCGCCCTTGCACCGCGCTTGCACTCTGGTGGAGGCGCCGGCCTTCGGCCGGACGGCATCGTCGGGCTCAGGCCGGGCGAAGTGCCGATCATCGCGGAGCGCGGCGAGACCATCCTCCCGCGCGGCACACAGGTCGCAGCACCCTCGATCGAGATCAATTTCGACAATCGCGGCACGCCGCAGCGCGAGGTGAGCCGCGAGGTCCGCCTCGACCCGCGCGGCATGATCGTCACCGTCGTCACCGAAGACCTCGACAACGGCGGGCCCGCGTCCCAGGCCATCGCGCGCCGCTTCGGCTTGCGGAACGCCGTCGCATGAGTGGGTTGGTCTGGCCCGACTACGTGGCGGTCGAGGCGGACGGCTACGCCGTCGCCGACGATCCCGACGTGGCGCTCACGCCCTTCGACGACGGCTTCGTGCGCCAGGAACGGCGCTTCGCATCCGCGCTCACGGCGCTCAGCCTCACGGTGCTGATCGCGAGCGACGACGACTATGAGCGCTTCCGGGCCTGGACGCGCGACTGCGCCCATCGCTGGTTCGCCTGGACCGCGCCGGAAAGCGGCACCGTCACGCAGGCGCGCGTGCGCGGCGGCACCGGCGGCATCGAGTACACGGCGCTGATCGGCGGCGACGGCCGGCGCACGTGGGAGGCGGCCCTCACCCTCGAAGGTGTGGGATTGTGATTCGGAATCGGAGCGCGGGAGGGACCGGGCCGCAGGCCCGGACGGCGCGCACGCGCCGCGCGCGAAGCGCGGAGCCAAGCGAGCGGAGCGAGTGCCGGCGATTGAGGAACATGAAAGGAGTCTAAAACGATGCCTATCTCTGCGGCGGAACAGAACCGGGCGGCGCTCGCCATCGCGAACGCCGGCGACGACTTTCTCGCGCTCGCCACGGCCGACCCGACGGCGGCGGGCAATAACCTGATCGCGGCCGCCGGGCGCGCCGAGATCAACCTCGGGCGCGAGAACGCGGACCCGGCGGGCGAGGTGAAGAACCTCGCGCAAGTGGACTTCCAGCCCACCGGCCGGGTCCAGAACGCCACGCACTTCGCCATCATGGACGCCGCCGCCGGCGGCAACGTGCGCGCCTGGGGCCGGCTCACCGACGGCACCGGCAGCGCCACCACGGTCTCGCAACAATCGACCGACGACATCCTGCGCGTGGCGGCCGGCGCCGTCATCGTGCGCATCCCCGCCGGCACGATCTAGCCCTCAAGCAGCGCAGCGGTAGGGCAACCAACAAGGCAGCGCATGACGCGGCAGGTTCTTGACCTCACCGGCCTGGACCCTCAAAGCGGCTGGCGAGGCGCCGTCCTGATCGACCCTGCCCTGATCGCGGGCGGGAGTGTCGCCTATCTGCGCCATATCGAGCGCGTCGGCAACAGCATCCGCGTTCGGCTCGCGACGACCGAGACCGACGATCCGCTCGACAGCGGGCCGCACTTCACGCAGGCATTCGAGGCGGCGGACGAGGCCCTCACCTTCGTCGGCACCGACAGCGCGACCGTCGTGCTGAAAGGCCCCGGCCACGGCGACAACACCTTCGCCGACCCGATCGAGCCTTATTTCTGGACGCCGGACAACGGCGCCGCGATGAACGCCTGGTTTGCGGGCAGGTCCGGCAACTTCACGCTCACTCTCGACGACGGTATCGCGCCCTCGATCGCGGTGGGCGGCACGGCGTCCGCCGGCGCGGCCGAGACCGCCGCCACGGTGGCGCGGGTGGCGCAGCTCTCGCTCGCGGACTTCGACGATGACGGGCTTGAGGTCGATGCGCTGGCGCTGATCCGCGCCGGCTCAGGTGCCGGCGGCACGATCTATGCCACGCCGCCGCGTGGCACCGTGGGCGCCCTGCTCGACGGCGAGCTCGGCCTCGGCGCCACCGATGCCACGATCACCCGGATCAGGCGGCGCGGCGGCAGCATGCTTGCCTTCAACGACAACGATCCGCTCTCGCTCGCCGACTATTTCGGCGCCGGCGGCGGCGCCGATCTCACGCTCACTATCCAGACCACGGATGGCGTCGCCTCGCTGCCGGTCTCCACGTCCGGCTCCGCAGGCAGCAACTTCGTCCAGTTCGGCCCGCTCGGCACCGACCTCAATGCGCTGGTCGACGATATAGCGGACGGGCAGAGCTTCATCGTTGCCTTCGCGCGTGCGGCCCCCACCGAGATCGCGGTGAGCGGCACGGCGGCCGCCGGCGCAGCCGAGGCCCCCGCCACGGTGGCGCGCATCACACCCGCCGTCCGCCCCATCGCCGGCCTGGCCGAAGCCGGCGGGGTGCGAGCCCGCGCCCGGCTCACGCGCATCGGACACCTGCCCGTGCGCGGCACCGCCGCGAGCGGGGCGCCGGCGCTCGTCGCCCATGTCGAGCGGGTGCCGCCGCCGGGCGAGCAATATGCCCGCACGATCCGCGAAAGCGCGCCCGAGCGGCGCCTGCTGACCGCGCTTGAGATACGCCACCCGGCAGTCGCAGCCCCGGTGCGCGTGGTCAACGATACCGAGGACCGCACGATCGAGGGCAACCGCTACGTCGCGCTCCGCTTCGACGCGCGCCTCGCCGACGACGTGGAAGGGCAGGCGCCGCAGGCGGAGCTCGCGATCGACAACGTGGGCCGCGACTTCACGCAATGGATCGAGGCGGCGGGAGGCGGCACCGGCGCCACCGTGCGCGTGCTGCAAGTGCTCGACATCGACGACCCGCCAATCGAGTGGGAGCTCACGATGGACCTGGCCGGGGTGCAGGTGGACGCCGAGCGCGTGACCGCGCGTTTGGGTTTCGACCCGCTGCTCGGCCGCGCTGCGGTGAGCCTGCGCCACGATCCGCAGACCAGCCCAGGGCTTTTTTGATGTTCCCTCGACGGCGGGCGCTCACTCCGTTCGCTTGCCTACGCGCTTCGCGCGGCGCGCGGTCGCGCGCTCCGGGCCTGCGGCCCGGCGCTGGATTGGCACTATGACGGGTCACCAACACTGGGCGGAGGCCTGGCTCGGCCGGCCCTGGGTGGCCGGCGAGCACGACTGCGCCGACTTCGTGGCGGAGGTGCTGCGCGTCGAGTTCGGCCGCGCGCTCGACCTGCCTGCCCACGCCCAGAGCGTGCGCGGGTGGGACCGCCAGATCGCGAGCCTGCGCGCGGACTATGCCGCGCCGACACGCTCGCCGCAGGACGGCGACGGCGTGCTCATGGTGGCGCGGGGCGCGCGGCGCCTGCGGCGCTATCACCTTGGGCTCTGGGCCGGCATCGGCGGCGTCGCCCACGTGCTCCATTGCCAGGACGGCGCCGGCTCGATCCTGCATCCCATCCGCGACCTCAGGCTCCGCGCGCTTGAGCTGGAGGGGATTTATAGATGGCTTCCGCCCTCAAGTAGCGAAGCGATAGGGCGGACATGAAGCTCCCTCAGGCGCCGGGCGCGGACTCTACTAGCGCGCTACCGCTTCGCTGCTTGAGCGCGCTCAAGATCACCACCGACATCTGGCCGCATCCGCTCACGGCGGAAGGCCGCGAGACGCAGCCGGCTGTAGTGCCGCCGGGCGCCAGCCTCGCCGATGTGGTGGCGTCCGTGTTGCCCGGCGCGGCCGCCCTCAAGCAGCGAAGCGGTAGGGCGGACGCGCCCACAGGTGAGAGCGCGGACGCCACGATTGCCGCTGCTATAGACGGCCGCGTGATACCGCGTTCGGCCTGGGCCGAGACCCGGCTCCAGGGCGGGCAGATCGTCACGCTCCGCGCCGGCGCCGGCGACGGCGGCGACAAGAACCCCCAACCCATCCAGTTTCAGCTCGCCCTGATAGTAGCCGCGGTCGTAGTGCCGCCGCGCATTAACTCAAAACTGCTCGGCCAGGCCGCGATCGGCGCCGCCATCTCGATCGTCGGCGGCCTCGTCGTCAACGCCATCGCCCCGCTGCCGGGCCCGGATACCGCGCAGGCGGCGCAGGCCGAGCCGCTGTACAGCCTCACCGGCGGCGCCAACCGCGCCCGCCCCTATCGGCCCCTGCTCCTGGTGCTCGGCGAGCACCGCGTCTTTCCCGATCTCGGCGCCGCCGGCTACACCGAATTCGTCGGCGAAGACCAGTACCTCCACCAGATATTCCACTTCGGCCTCGGCGATCTCGACGTGGGCGATCTCAGGATCGGCGAGACCCCGCTCGGCACCTTCGAGGAGGTGCAACGGGAATCCGGCGACGCGCACGGCCGCATCCGGCTGGTCGCCGGCAACGTCGACACCGCGCTCGGCGCGGCGCTGGACGATACCGCCTTCGTCGAGCGCACCACTGGCGCGGCAACGCGGCGCATCGGCATCGACATCGCAGGCCAGCTCTTCCGCGTCGACGACGAGGGCAAGCCCCAGGAGCACACCGTCGAGCTTGCGATCGAATGGGAGCCGGCGGACGGCTCAGGCGCCGTCGCGCAGCGCACGCACACGCTCACGAACGACGATCAGGGCGGCTTCCGCCGCACCCTCAATTACGATCTCGGCCGCGAGGACCAATGGACCGTGCGCGTGCGCCGCACGACCGAGCCCAGCGCCGACCAGCGCACCTTCGACGATCTCGCCTGGACCGCGCTGCGCTCCTACCAGCCGGACGATGCCGACTATGGCGGGCAGACCCGCCTCGGCCTGCGCATCCGCGCCTCCGGCCAGCTTACCGGCCGGCTCGATCGCCTGTCGGCGACGGTCCGCCAGAAGGTGCCGACCTGGGACGGCGCGGCATGGACCGCGCCGGTGCCGTCGTCCAACCCGGCCTACATCTTCCGCTGGTACGCGCAGGGCATCTATCGCCAGATCGAGGGCGGGCTCGACATCCGCCTGGTCGCCGGCGTAGGCCTTGCGCCCGGCCGGATCGACGACGAGGCCCTGATCGCCTGGGGCGACTGGTGCGCCGCACAAGGGCTGCGCTGCGATATCGTGCTCGACCGCGCGATCTCCCATGCCGAGGTGCTGACGCTGATCGCCCGCTGCGGCCGCGCCGCCGTGACCTGGCAGACCGGCAAGCTCGGCGTGATCTGGGACGCGGAAGGCCGGCCGGCGACGGCGCTGGTGACGCCGGGCAACATCGTCGCCGGCAGCTTCCGCGTCGACTACGCCGCCGGCCAGGCGGCCGACGAGATCGCGGTGCGCTACATCGAGCCCGCCCTCGATTGGCAGTACAACACGCTGAGGCGCACCGTGCCGGACGTGGGCGCCCAGCCTGCGTCCACGGCGACGATCACGCTGCACGGCGTGACCGATCGCGCACAGGCCGCGATGTTCTGCAACCTGCAGGCCGCGCGCCAAGTCTACCACCGCCGCCGGCTGACCTGGGAGATGGCGGCGGAAGGGCTCTCGCTCGCCCGCGGCGACGTGGTGACGATCACGCACTCGCTGATCGACGGCGGCGCCGCCGGCCGCATCACGGGCGGCACGGCCGATCGCGTGATCCTCGATCGCGCGGTAGACTTGAGCGCGCCTCCCGGCGCGACCGACCCCGGCGCCAATCCGCACCTGCTGCTGCGCCTGCTCGACGGCACGGTGCACCAGACGGCGGTCTCGCGCCCGCCCGGCCTCGCGCCGGACGGCGCGCCGGGATCGAATACCGGCCCGGTGGCCGCGCTGGTGCTGGCGACGCCGCTCCCGGCTGCGCCCGGCGCCGACGACGACAATCCGCGCGATATCCTGTGGCGGCTCTACGACGACGCGCTGCCGCCGGTGCGCGCGCGCATCGTCGCCGTGCGCCCGAGCGGCGATCGCCACGTCCGCTTCGTCGCCATCGACGAGGTGGACGCCTACTACCGGCTCGCCACGAGCGACCTGAGCGCGCCGTTTCCGCAGCTCGTCTCGCGCCTGCCCCACGTGCTCGCCGTGAGCTTCGCCGCGCGCCGGACCCGCGTCGGGCGCGGCCTCATGGTCGAGCTGGAGGCGACGCTCACCGTGGGCGGCGACTGGCGCGGCGCCACCGTGCGCGCCGGCCCCGACTTCAACGCGCTTTCCGTCGTGGACCGCCTGGTGGACGGCGCCACCGTGGCGCGCTGGCTGGTGCCGCCGGACACCGGGCAGGCGGTCGAGATCGTGCCCGGCACCGAGGTCGCGCCCGCCGGCCCGCGCTTCCGCGCGACCTGGATGCTGGACGCCGGCATTGCACCGAACGCGCCCACAAACTTCGCGGTCGCCGAGGCCGCCGACGGCACCCGCGTCTATCGCTGGACCCCGCCGGCCGCACCCGACCTCGAAGGCATCGTGATCCGCTACGCCGCCGATGCGGCCGCCGCGTGGGCCGACATGACGCCGCTGCACGCGGGCTTTCTCACCGCCTCGCCCTTCGAAGCGCTGCAGCCGCCGCCCGGCACGTACACCTTCGCCGCGCGCGCGGTCTCGACCTCCGGCCTGGAATCGAACTCCGCCACGGTGCGCGTCACCCTCGGCACGAGCCGCATCGCCGGCCAGCGCTGGCACGTGGGCTCGGGCCCGCCGGATGCGGCGCTCGGCGCCGACGGCGACCTCTACCTCGATACCGCCGATTCGACGATCTGGCGCAAGGCGGGCGGCGCCTGGTCCGAGATCGCCGATCTTTCCGGCGCCGACGGCTCGCGCTGGTTCACCGGCTCAGGCCTGCCGGCGCCGACGCTCGGCGCGGACGGCGACTGGTACTTCCGCACCGCGAATGCGGGCATCTACCGCAAGGAGGCCGGCACCTGGGAGTTCCAGCTCGATATCGACGGCGAGGACGGCGCCACCTGGCAGTCCGGCACCGGCGCGCCGGCGCCCGGCCTCGGCGCCGTGGACGACTGGTACTTCCGCACCGACAACGGCTGGGTCTACGAGAAGACCGCCGCAACCGTCTGGACCTTCCGCCGCGACCTCACCGGCCCGCAGGGCATCGCCGGCGCCACCTGGCTCTCGGGCAGCGGCGCTCCTTCGGCTGCGCTCGGCCAGGACGGCGACTTCTACCTGCGCACCTCCAACTCGACCGTCTGGCAGAAGGCCGGCGGCGCCTGGTCGCAGGTCGCCGATCTCAGCGGCGCCGACGGCGCGACCTGGTTCACCGGCGCGGGCCTGCCGGCCTCGTCGCTCGGCGAGAACGGCGACTGGTACTTCCGCACCTCGAATGCCGGCATCTACCGCAAGTCGGGCGGCACCTGGGAGTTCCAGCTCGACGTGGACGGCGAGGACGGCGCCACCTGGCATGGCGGCACCGGCGGGCCGCCGTCGTCTCTCGGCGTCGCCGGCGACTGGTACTTCCGCACCGACAACGGCTGGGTCTACGAGAAGACCGGGGCCACGGTCTGGACCTTCCGCCGCGATCTCACCGGGCCGCAGGGCGACCAGGGCAGCCAGGGGCCCTCGGCGAGCCGGGGGCCCAACGTCTACCACTACCAGATCACGCTTGCGCAATTCGCCCTGCTCCAGAGCGAGCCCACCACGTTGCCGGCCGCGCTGGTCGCCATCGCCAACGACGCGACGCTGGGCGACAACGTGCACGGCGACTGGATCAGGTTCTGGCGGCCCGACTTCAATCAGTGGTGGACCTGGAACGGGCCGGCGCAGGAATGGCGCAGGGCCGAGGAGTGGATCGGCGCCGCCGACATCGCAGCCGTGCGCATCCAGGCGATCGAGGGCAACTTCCGCGACATCAACGTGAGCGGCACGCTCGCCGCCGAGCACATCGACGCAGACGTGCGCAACGTCAAGGTGCTGTGGAGCCACAACGTCGGCATCGAGATCGACGAGACCGGCGGCTCGATCACGCTGGACCGGGCCCCGGACGACTACGACTACCTGGAGTTCGTGATGCAGGAGACCAACCCCGGCGTCTCGCCCTACGGCCTCGCCTCGATCCCGGTGCACAAGATACACGTGGGCGCGAGCTTCGACGACGATTCCGCCATCGCCTTCGGCGTCGCCATCGGCGCGGGCTCGGCCTCGGGCCCGACCTGGTGGATACGGCGCTCGTCGAGCACCAGCGCCATCCTGTACATGCAAGCGACGCACCACTCGCTCGCCGGCAACGTGCACGGCGTCATCGCCATCAAGGAGGTGGACTGATGGACGTGCGCGGGCTCCAGCGGGCGCTCCGGCACCTGGACGTGCGCCTGCCACACGGCCTGATTCCGGGGAGCTTCCCCGGCGGCATCGTCGAGGTCGCGGCGGACGAAGCGGCATGGGCGGCCTACGCCTGGAACCCGCCGCAGTACATGCGCGCGGGCGCAATCTGCCGCGTCGGCCCCTGGCAAGGCCTGCGCCTGGTGCCGCGCCTGCGCGAGCCGGGCGCGCTTTACAACGAGGTCGCCTATCTCGATGTCGACTTCAGCGCCGGGCCGCCGGCGCCGCCGGCCCTGCCGCCGCCCACCGGGGCGGATACGCTGCCGGCCGGGTGGATTGCCGAGCCTGCGGCCTTCCCGGCCTGGTCGGTCGCGCGGCGCATCCGCCGCGTGCCGGCTGCCCAGGCGCTCGACCGGCCGGACCCGGAGGCCGCGGACAAGCCCGCATGGGCGGCGCTGGTGGCCGCCGAGCGCGCCGCCAGGCTCGGTGCGCTGCCTGCGGCCCTGATCCGCCAGGCCAACGCCGAGGCCAAGGCGCGCATCGCCGCAGCCTACGTCGGCACCGCCGACCGGATCGAAGAGCTCACCTGGCGCCTGAACGGGCGCGCGAGTGCGGCGCAGGATGCGGAGCGGGTGCGCCTGATCGCAGTCTGTCACGCATTGGAGCGGCGCATCGGCGAAGCTGCTACGATCGAGGCGCTGGAGGCGATCGACGTGGCAAGCGATGCGGCATGGTCCGCAGACGACGGAGGGAACGATGGCGAGGAAGTCTAATCCGGTAAGCCTGGCCGATCAGCTCGAAGGCGCTGGCGTCTATCTCGCGCAAGCCGCCGAGCGCGTGGCCGGGCTTGCGCCGGCGGACCCGCCAGGGCGGGGCGATCTGACCATGATCGAGGTCGCCCGCGACGAGGCGCGCGAGGCCGCGAAGCTCATGCAGCGCGTCCACGAGCGCGCCACCAGGGCAGCGACCAAGGCGGCGCAGCCGGGCGCGTGAGGGCCGCCCGGCCGGGCCGGTACGTCGGGAGCCATGGGCCGGTGCGCGCGGGCGCCACATCCCACTTGTCCCGGCGAATCCCGCTTATCCCACCGAATCCCACTTGTCCCGGCGAATCCCACTTGATCCCGGCGAATCCCACTTGATCCCGGCGAATCCCACTTGTCCCGCCTAATCCCACTTGTCCCACTTAATCCCGCTTTGTCCCGGCGAATCCCACGATGAACTGTGGAATTCCGTCCCATGCTCCAGCGCTCAGGCCACGGCGACGGCGTCGATCTCGACCTTCCACTCCGGCCGAACCAGGCCGGCCACGACGATGGTGCTTGACGCGGCCTTGTGGTCGGCACCCAAGTGCTCTCGGCGCGCGGCCGCGAGCAAGGGCACATAGTCGGCGTCCAGCATGTAGGTGATGGTCCGGACGATGTTGGCGGCGGTCATGCCCGCATCGGCAAGCACGGCCTCGATGTTGCGCCAGACACACTCGATCTGCGCCGCCACGTCGTCGGGCACGGTGCCGTCCGGGTCGACGCCGACCTGCCCCGATACGTGCAGCAGGCGCGATACGTCGACCGCCTCGACGCCGTGGTCGTAGTGGCCGAAGGGCGGCGCGATATCGGTCGGATTGTACGTCTTCAACACGGTGACCTCCTGTCGTATACGCGGGCTAATCGTCCGCTTCCTTCAGGGCCGCGATGATCTCGTCCGGCTCGGCCCGCGTGGTGTAGTCGGCATCGACGAAGGCTTTGAGCACCGTGCCGCCCTTGCCGATGACGAAGGTTGCCGGCACCGGCAGGGTCTGGCTCGCCTCGCCGTTGGAGGCCTCCAGGTCGATGCCGAACCCCTTGTATAGCTGGTTGACCGCTTCGGGCAGGCGGAAGGTGAGGCCGAACGCGCTCGCCACCCGGTTGCCGTCGTCGCTCAGGACGTCGAAGCCGATCTCGTTCTTCTCCTGCGTGGAGAGCGCGTTGTCGGGCGTCTCCGGCGTGATGGCGACCAGGCGGGCGCCGAGCGCCTCGATCTCCGGCAGCCGATCCTGCAGCGCCTTCAGCTCGACGTTGCAATAGGGGCACCAGCCGCCGCGATAGAAGGAGACCACGGCTGGCCCGTCTCCCCAGATCGCCTCGGAGGCGACCGGCTCGCCGTGGGCGTTGGGCAGCGCGAAATCCGGGGCGGGGCTGCCCGCTTTGGCGCTCCGCTCGGCAATGCCGGAGGCGATGAGGTTTTTCGTGGCCCCCTGCATGGTGGCGAGGGTCTCAGGCGGAAACCTCTCCACGGAAGCGGCCCGAAGCTTGTCCAGCTCGTCCTTCAATGACATGTGCTCAATTCCCCTTGATTTCCCTTTGGATGCATTGCGGTGTCAGCGTACTTTGAAGCAGCAAATCGAGGGTGGAGTCCAGGCTCCAAAGGCGGCTTTGTGACGCCCGGCGACTCGCCCCCCGCGCGGTTGCACGGGCACAGTGAGTGTGATACCACTCCCCCGGCCTTGTCCGGGACGGGCGCCCGCGAGGCTTTTTTTGCGGCCGCGCCGCAGGCGGCAACGGGCGCCGCGGCGCATCCGAAGCGAACCTAGGGAGTAGCGGTGGCTGGTCAATCGGTCGGCGGAGCCGGTCTCGCGGATCGTTACGCGACCGCGCTGTTCGACCTCGCCCTGGAGCGCAATGCGGTCGAGGAGATCGAGCGCGACCTCGAGGCCATCCGCGCGCTGGTGGACGGCAGCGACGACCTGAAACGTGTCGTCCGCAGCCTGACCCTTTCCCGTGCGGAGCAGGGCCAGGCCCTCGACGCCGTGCTGGAGCGGCTCGGAACCAGCCAGTACGTCAGGAACTTCGTCGCGCTGCTCGCGCGCAACCGGCGGGTCTTCCTCCTGGCCGACATGATCGCGGCGTTTCAGGCGAAGCTCGCCGATCATCGGGGCGAGGTGTCGGCGGAAGTCACCTCCGCAGTGCCGCTCAAGCCCAATCATCTGGATGCGGTGAGGGACGCGCTGCGCAACATCGTCGGCCGCGACGTGGCGCTCGAGACCCGTGTCGATCCCTCGTTGATCGGCGGGCTCACGGTGCGGGTCGGCTCGCGCATGCTCGACAACTCGCTCAGGACGAAGTTGCAGAATCTCGAATTGGCGATGAAGGGAATCTGAGATGGATATCGGCGCCGCCGAAATTTCGGCAATCCTGAAGGAACAGATCGCCAATTTCGGCTCCGAGGCCGATGTCGCCGAGGTTGGCCAGGTGCTCTCGGTCGGCGACGGCGTGGCACGGGTCTACGGGCTCGACAACGTCCAGGCCGGCGAGATGGTCGAATTTCCCGGCGGTATCAGGGGGATGGCGCTGAACCTCGAGACCGACAACGTCGGTATCGTGATCTTCGGCGAAGACCGCGACATCAAGGAAGGCGACATCGTCAAGCGCACCGGCACCATCGTCGACGTGCCGGTGGGCAAGGGGCTGCTCGGCCGCGTCGTCGACCCGCTCGGCAACCCGCTCGACGGCAAGGGGCCGATCGAGAGCGCGGAGCGCCGCCGGGTCGAGGTCAAGGCGCCCAGCATCATCCCGCGCCGCTCGGTGCACGAGCCGGTGCAGACCGGGCTGAAGGCGCTTGACGCGCTGGTTCCCATCGGGCGCGGCCAGCGTGAGCTCATCATCGGCGACCGGCAGACCGGCAAGACCGCCGTCGCGGTCGACACCATCATCAATCAGCAAGAGGTGAACGCCGGCGACGACGAATCACGCAAGCTCTACTGCATCTATGTCGCGGTGGGGCAGAAGCGCTCGACCGTGGCGCAGATCGTCAAGACCCTGGAAGAGAACAACGCGCTCGACTATTCCATCGTGGTCTCAGCATCCGCCTCCGAGCCCGCGCCGCTGCAGTTCCTGGCTCCCTATTCGGGCTGCACCATGGGCGAGTACTTCCGCGACAACGGCATGCATGCGGTGATCTTCTACGACGATCTCTCGAAGCAGGCCGTGGCCTACCGCCAGATGTCGCTGCTGCTCCGCCGCCCGCCGGGGCGCGAGGCCTATCCCGGCGACGTCTTCTACCTCCATTCGCGCCTGCTGGAGCGTGCGGCCAAGATGAACGAGCAGAACGGCTCTGGCTCGCTCACCGCGATGCCGGTGATCGAGACCCAGGCCAACGACGTCTCGGCCTACATCCCGACCAACGTGATCTCCATCACCGACGGGCAGATCTTCCTGGAGACCGACCTCTTCTATCAGGGCATCCGGCCCGCGATTAACGTCGGCCTCTCGGTGAGCCGGGTGGGCTCCGCCGCACAGGTGAAGGCGATGCGGCAGGTGGCCGGCCGAATCAAGCTGGAGCTCGCCCAGTACCGCGAGATGGCGGCCTTCGCGCAGTTCGGCTCCGATCTCGACGCGGCGACCCAGCGGCTGCTCAATCGCGGCGCGCGGCTGACCGAGCTGCTCAAGCAGGACCAGTTCTCGCCGATGGCGGTGGAGGAGCAGGTGGTCTCCATCTTCTCCGGCGTGCGCGGCTATCTCGACGGCATCGAGATTGCCGACGTGAACCGCTTCGAGCGCGAGTTCCTGGGCGAGATCCGGGCCAACCACGGCGCGCTGCTGGAGCAGATTCGGACCTCGCAGGAGATGAGCGACGAGAGCGACAAGGCGCTCAGCGCGATCCTCGATGAGTTCACGAAGAAATTCGCCTAACTCGCTGCGGCAAGAGAAGAAATAGGCGCCCGCCATGGCGAGCCTCAAGGACCTCCGGGTGCGCATCAACAGCGTGCGCCAGACCCAGAAGATCACCTCGGCGATGAAGCTCGTGGCGGCGTCCAAGCTGCGCCGCGCGCAGGAGGCGGCCGAGGCGGCGCGCCCCTTCTCCGAGCGGATGGAGCGGATGGTGGGCTCGCTCGCCGAGATCATGGGCGAGCGCGAGGAAGCGCCCGCGATGCTGCGCGGCACGGGCAAGGACGACGTCCATCTCTTCGTGGTCGCGACCGCCGACCGGGGGCTCTGCGGCGGCTTCAACAGCTCGATCACGCGGGCGACCCGGGCGCGGCTCAAGGAGCTCGGCGAGCAGGGCAAGACCACCAAGATCATCTGCGTCGGTCGCAAGGGCCGCGAGCAGCTTCGCCGCGAGTTCGGCGCGATGATCGTCGACCACACGGACGGCATTGGGCGCTCCGGCGGCCCCTCCTTCGAGGAGGCGGACGAGATCGGCCGCGGCCTCACCCGGCGCTTCGAGGACGGCGAGTTCGACACCTGCACGGTGGTCTACAACCGCTTCAAGACGGTGATGAGC
>JAPPKP010000318.1 GCA_028819955.1 Rhodospirillaceae bacterium
GTGTGGGGGACGCTGGCGGTCTGCATCGCGGCGGGTGGCGATCCCGGCGTGCAGATCATCGGCATTCTCGCAATCGGCGCTTTCGTGTTCGGCACGTCGTTGCTGGCATGGTTCATCATCGACAAGTCCCCGCTCCGGGCACGGATCCCTGCGACGCACGAGGAGCTTGGCCAGGATGCGGCGGAGCTTGGGATCGAGTCCTATCCCGAATTCGTGTTGATGCCCGAGACGGACGACTGACGCTGAGGCACGGTGGTGTGCCCGTGCCGCCACGGTGCCGCGCGTCGACGGCGATTTGGGGTGTGGCGCACCGCCGACAGGCTGTATGATCGCGACAACATGGTTACAGGAGACGACGGCAATGGAGTTGACGATCGAACGCGGTGACAACGCCGTGACCGCTAGTGTGAATGGGCGTATCGACAGCACCAATGCCCGCGATTTCGAGGAAGCGATCCGAACCAAGATCGAAGACGGCGATCGTGCCGTGATCATGGACTTCGAGCATCTCTCCTACATCAGCAGTGCGGGGCTCCGTGCCGTGCTGATGACCGCGAAGACCCTGTGGAAGCGCGACGCCAAGTTCGCGCTCTGCTCGCTTTCCGGCCCGGTCAAGGAAGTGTTCGAGATCAGCGGATTCGACAAGATCATCCCGATCCACGATTCCCGCGAAGGGGCGCTGAGCTCACTAGACGGCTAGCGCCGCCCGCAGGCGGGTCATCAACTCGTCGGCGGTCACGATACCCGAGGGAGAGAGAGCGATGCCGGCGGCACGCAGCATGCGCGCCGTCCACGTGTTGCACGTGTTGAAGAGGTGGAACGACCCGCGGGCGTTGTAGAAGCGGCTGCCCGGATAGAGGCCGCGCGCGACGGATGCGGCACGGCCACCCACAGGTCGCTCGAACTCTGCCGCAAGCGCTTCGATCAGGTTGAGCAAGCCCGCCTGGGTCAGCCCCACGGTGACGACCTCGCGGATGGATCCGCCGTCTCTCGGCGCGGCAGCAAGCCCCGCCATGTGCATCACCGCCGGTGTCGGCACGAGAGCGGCGGCGAGCGTCATGCCGACGGTCTTCTCCTTCGCCGGATAGTAGACGCGGTCCCCCCACCCGAACTCGAGAAACCGGGCGCGGGGGAAGTCCTCCGCCTCGGGCAGCAGGCCGGTGGCCGCGAACGCCGGCGCGGGCACGACGATCGCCGTGTGCCAGCCGTTGCTGGCCACCTGGATGAGGCGGGTGCGCGGGCCGTCGTCGTCAGGCGCAATCGGAGGCGGCGCGGTCTCGCAGGTGGCGAGCAGGGCGGCGCAGAGCGCGAGAGCCGGCCCGATCAGCCAGCGCTTCACGGTGCGCCTCCCGCCGGGATCCCCGTTAGAGAAGCTCCTCGGCGAGGAAGCGAATTTCCTCGCGCCCGGCACCGGCGAGGAGCAACGCCGTCACCGAGCCCTCTGTCTCCGCCTGCTTCCATGCTGCGAGGCGCTCCCTGATATGCGCCTTCGGCCCCACCAGTGCGATGCCGTCGGCGAATTCGTCGGGCACGGCCTCCACCGCGCCTTGCTTGTCGCCCGAGAGGAACCGGTCCTGGATCACCTCGGCGGCATCGCCGAAGCCGAGCCGGCGCGCGTAGTCGTTGTAGAAGTTGCGCCCTCGCGCGCCCATGCCGCCGACATAGAGCGCGAGCGATTGCTTGACCGCGAGCAGGGCGCGGGCGTGGTCGTCGTCGATCTTCACGTCGACGAAGGGGGCGATGGCGAAGCCCTCGCGGCGCTCGCCGTGGCCGCCCCGGCGGAAGCCCTCGACCAGCGGCTCGCGATAGACGTGGGCGCGCTCCGGCATCATGAAGAGCGGGAACAGGCCGTCGGTGATCTCCCCGGCCAGCCTGAGCCCAGCGGGCGAGACCGAACCGGTGTAAATGGGCAACGGGTGGCGGGCGTGGATGATGCTCTTCAGCGGCTTGCCAAGTCCGATGGCATCCGGGCCGCGATAGGGCATGGCGTAGTGCATGCCTTCGTGGACCACCGGCTCTTCCCGCGCCACGATGCGGCGCACGATCGAGACGTATTCCCGCAGGCGCTCGTGGGGCTTGCCGTAGGGGACCCCGTGCCAGCCCTCGATCACCTGCGGCCCCGACGGCCCGACGCCGAGGACGAACCGGCCGCCTGAGAGCGCCTGCAGGGTCATCGCGGTCATGGCTGCGCAGGCCGGCGTGCGCGCGGGCATCTGCATGAGCGCAGTGCCGACCGTCATCCCCTCGGTTTGGGCCAGAATCCAGGCGGCCGGCGTCACCGCGTCCGAGCCATAGGCTTCGGAGGTCCAGATCGACCGGTAGCCGAGTGACTCCGCCTCGCGGATCAGGTCGATGTCGATGGCGAAGTCCCGGCCCGAATAGCCGAGCACGAGCCCGAGTTGCAGCACTGCTCTTCTCCCGTGGTGCGCGACAAGGGACGCCGCGCCGTGATGGTGGGGAGATAGGCCAGTTCTGCAGCAATGGCCAGAGGACAAGGAGGGAGAAGACCATGGACGACATGCGAGCAGCGGCCGGTACCGCAGCGTGGAGTTCGCGATGTTCGGCACACTCGTTATTCTGGCGCAGGTCTTTCGTTGGCCCGCCGTGGCACCGGTTGCCTTGAGGTGCCAGTGTAAGAACAGCGCTCAGGCGGAGGCGTCAGGAACGGGGGAGGGGAGTGCATGTCGATACTGATTGAGGGTGCCACCATCGTCTCGATGGACCCGGAGCGCGGGAGCGAGCCGTTCCAGGGCAACATCCTGATCGAAGGCGAGCGCATAGCCGCCGTTGGCGAGACCACACCCGACGTCGAGGCGGAACGGGCGATCCCCGGCCAGGGCAAGCTGGTGATCCCGGGCCTCATCAACGCCCACATCCACACGCCGGAGGCGCTCGGCAAGGGGCGTTACGACAACTTGCCGCTGGAGCTCTGGATGACGCTCTCCTACGGCATCCTTGGCGCCGTCGAGCTCACGCCGCGCATGATCTACCTGCGCTCCGCGCTCTGCGCGATGGATGCGATCAAGACAGGCGTGACGTTCTTCTCCGACGACATTCTCGAATTCCCGCTGCAGTCCATGGAGACCATCGGTGCGGTGTTCCAGGCTTACGAGGACGTGGGCTTGCGCGCCTCGATCTCGGGTCACGTGATCAACCGAAAGCTGCCCGACACGATCGTTTATCTGAACGAGCTGCTGCCGAGCGATCTCAAGAGCGAGATCGACGAGATGGAGCCGGCGACGGCGGACGAGTTCGCCGCGTTCTGCGAGGAGGCGCTGGCGCTCTACCACAACCGGGCCGGCCGGCTCCGCTTCATGCCCGCACCCTCAGGCCCCCAGCGCTGTACCGAGCCCCTGATGCGCGCTGCCGACGAATTCGCGCGCGCGAACGGCTTGCCTTTCCACACCCATATCCTCGAATCGAAGGTGCAGGCCGTCACCGCCCGCGAGCTCTACGGCAGGACCCTGGTGCGCTACATGCACGACCTCGGCCTGCTCAATCGCAACACCACCATCGCGCACGGCATCTGGCTCACCGACGACGACATCGCGCTGATGGGCGAGGCGCGCTGCTCGGTGG
>JAPPKP010000268.1 GCA_028819955.1 Rhodospirillaceae bacterium
ACTGGATGGCCGAGCGCACGTTGAGCGCCATCAGGTAGTCGAAGTCGTCGAGGCTGGCGTCCTCCAGCAGCGCCGGGCGCACGGCGCCCACGTTGTTGACCAGCCGGGTGATGGTGCGCCCGGTGAGCGCCTGCTCCAGCGCCCGCGCCGTGGCCGCCCGATCGGCGAGGTCCACAGCCACGAATTCGTCCACCGGGTCTTCCGGCTCCAGCACGTCGAAGACCACGACCCGGCAGCCGTCTGCGCGGAGCCTGGCCGCGGTTGCCCGGCCGATCCCGCGTGCGCCGCCGGTGATGAGGGCGTAGTCGGCCGTTGCCCGCCCTCCCCTGCGCGCGCCGGAGGCGGCCCTACTCCGCCGCCGCCTGCGTGCCGATGGCGGCGTTGACCTTGGGCATGACCTCTTCGGCCAGCAGCGACATGGAGCGCTTCATCCGCTCCTTGTCGGTCCAGTCCTGCGCGGTCAGCATCAGCGTGCCGAAGTGGCCGATCTCGTCCCTGAGCGCCAGGATCTTCTCGGCCACCGTCTCCGGGCTGCCGTAGATGGTGTAGTTGTCGCGGATCGCCTCGTGGGTCAGCGCGGCCGGGTCGTCGCCCTGGTTGACGACGAAGGGCCCCTTCATCTCGGCGCGCTCGAAGATCCTGAAGAGGTAGCTGAAGTACCAGTCGGTGCTGTCATCGGCCTTCTTCACGAAGGCCTCGGCCGCCTCGTCGGTCTCGTCCACGTGGACGTTGCGCGCGACGCGCCAGATCTCCGGGTCGGTCGAGTGGCCCGCCTTGGCCGCTGCGTCGGCGTAGACCTGCCAGTGGGACTTGGCCGACCAGGTGCCGATGAAGTTGGCCGAGATCGGGATGTAGCCACGCGAGCCCGCGAACTTGATCGAGCCCGAGAAGGGGCTCATCGCCGAGATCGCGATGGGCGGATGGGGCTTCTGATAGGGCTTGGCCATGTAGCCGAGCCCGATATCCTCGTAGATCCAGTCCTTGAGGGAGATCTTCCAGTGCTCGCCGTCGTAGTTGTAGGGCGGATCGGAGGTCCAGATGTCGACCATGATGTCGATGGCCTCGATCATCATCGAGTTGCGGTCCGCATCCATCACGCCGAAGACCTCGAAGTCCGGCGGCAGGCCGCCGGGGCCGAGGCCCGCGATGTAGCGCCCCTTCGCCAGGTGGTCGAACATGGCGATCTGGCCGGCCGTGACCGCCGGGTGGTACTGCGGCAGGCAGATCACGCCGGTGCCGGCGACGATCTGCTTGGTGTGCGGCAGCACGTGCGCGAGAAAGAGCAGCGGCGAGGTGATCTGCTCGGACTTGGAGCTGTAGTGCTCGCCGACCCAGGCCTCCGTGAAGCCGAGGCTATCGGCGTGGACGATCGCCTCGATATCCTCCATGAGGGTCGTGTGATAGTCCCTCACGTGGTTGTGGATCGGCATCATGAACAGGCCCAGCTTCATCGATCTCCTCCCTTGCCCCGCAGCGATGCGCGCACGAACCCTCAGCCTGCCCGTCGCCGGACGGCCGGCGGCACCATATACCATCGCATACGGCACTGCATCCTAGCGCGCCGGGCTCGCCGGATGGTGGGAGGCGCGGCGTGATCGGGGCCGGGGCCGTGCCTCCACCCGAGCGCCGAAGCGCGCTGCGGGCGGCGCTTGCAGGCGGCGGGCTGCTGCGCTTCCCCGGTGCATTCGCGCCGATCGTGGCGAAGCTGATCGAGCGTCAGGGATTCGACGGGGTCTACGTCTCCGGCGCGGCGCTGGCTGCCGATCTCGGCCTGCCGGACATCGGGCTGGTGACCCAGAGCGAGGTCGTGGCCCGGGCGCAGGCCATCGTCCGGGCCTGTACGCTGCCCGTGATCGTGGACGTCGACACCGGCTTTGGCGCCCCGCTCAACGCCGCCCGCACCGTGGCGCTGCTGGAGGAAGCCGGTCTCGCCGGCTGCCACCTCGAGGACCAGGAGAGCCCGAAGCGCTGCGGCCATCTCGACCGCAAGACCCTGGTGCCGGCGGCGGAGATGGTGCGCCGCGTGCGCGCCGCGGCCGAGGCCCGGCGCGACCCGGACTTCCTGCTCATCGCCCGCACCGATGCGCGCGGGCCCGAGGGGCTGGACAAGGCCATCGACCGGGCCAAGGCCTACGTCGATGCGGGCGCGGCCATGATCTTTCCCGAGGCGCTGCAGGACGAGCGCGAGTTCGAGGCCTTCCGCGCCGCCATCGACGCGCCGCTGATGGCCAACATGACCGAGTTCGGCAAGTCGCCCCTGCTCTCGCGCAAGGCGCTGGCGGACCTCGGCTACAACCTGGTGATCTACCCGGTCACGACCTTCCGGCTCGCCATGAAGGCGGTGGAGGACGGGCTCCGGGAGCTCGACGAACACGGCGATCAGGCGGGCCTCCTGCCCCACATGATGACCCGGGCGCACCTCTACGACATCGTGGACTACGCCGGCTACGGGCGCTTCGACAGCGCGGTCCGCGATTTTTCCGAGGACTGAGCACGGGCTACAATGGCGGCAGTTGAAGGGTCCCCGATGACGCATCCTCCCGAAGACGGCGCGCTCGCGCGCTTCACCGTGCTCGACCTCACCCGCTACCGGGCAGGGCCGACCGCGGCGCGGCAGCTTGCGGACTGGGGCGCCGACGTCATCAAGATCGAGGCGCCGGGGACGCCGGGGACGGCGAGCGATCCGATCAAGGCCCGGCACGGTCCCGACTTCCAGAACCTGCACCGCAACAAGCGGAGCCTCACGCTCAACCTCAAGGAGCCCGACGGCGTCGCCATCTTCAAGCGCCTGGCCGAGACGGTCGACGTGGTGGTGGAGAACTACCGCCCCGACGTGAAGCACCGGCTCGGCATCGACTACGAAACGCTGAGCGCGCTCAACCCGCGCCTCGTCTACGCCAGCCTCTCCGGCTTCGGGGAGGATGGCCCCTACGCCAAGCGGCCGGGCTTCGACCAGATCGCGCAGGGCATGGGCGGGCTCATGTCGATCACCGGCGAGCCCGGCCGGGGGCCGATGCGCGTCGGCATCCCGGTCGCGGACCTGAGCGCCGGGCTCTACACGGCCATCGGCATCCTGGTCGCGCTGCTGGAGCGCGAGCGCTCGGGCCAGGGGCAGTGGGTGCAGTCCTCCCTGCTGCAGGCGATGATCGCGCAGCTCGACTTCCAGGCCGCGCGCTACCTGTTCGAGGGCGTGGCCCCCGGCCAGGCCGGCAACGACCACCCGACCAGCATCCCCACGGGCGTGTTCGAGACCGCCGACGGCCACATCAACATCGCGACCTCCGGCGGCGCCATCTACGAGCGCCTGTGCGAGGCGCTGGGCATGCCGGAGCTGATCACGGACCCGCGCTTCGCGACCGGCGACGGACGCTCCAAGAACCGGGCCGCGCTCAACGCCCTCATCAACGAGCGCACCCGCACCAAGCCGAGCACCGCGTGGGTGGAGGCGTTCAACCGGGCCGGCGTGCCCTGCGGGCCGATCTACGCCATCGACGAGATGTTCGCCGACCCGCAGGTGCGGCACTTGGGGATGGCGCATCCGGTCGACCACCCGACGCTG
>JAPPKP010000148.1 GCA_028819955.1 Rhodospirillaceae bacterium
CTCTGGCTCTTCGTGGGTCTCGGCGGCTCGGCAGCATTGGTGGGCATCATCGCCTTCTGGCTGCCGAGCAGCGGAGCCGGCGCGCCGCAGCACGCGGTGGTCAAGGCGGGCGCCTGAGTCACTTTGCGCAGCGGCGCGTCGCACCAGCGACATTTTGTTGACCGCGGCCATCGGTTTGTGTTTCATGCGCGCACAGGACGCGCTCATCCAGAGCGGTGGAGGGACAGGCCCTTCGAAGCCGCGGCAACCGCCAAGAGCGGTGCCAATGCCTGATCGATGAGTTAGCCGGAGGCGGAGCTCCGCTCACGGCGCTCGTAGAGCGCGTAGGAGACGAGAGGAGTACCGCCAGATGATGACTCTGTGCGCCCAACCATTCGCCCCTCCGGGGGCCGCGTCCTGCCGCCTCTGTACCTAGGCTACCGTTCGTAGCCGATCCCACCGGGTGAGACCGATGGGGGCCTCGCGGTCCTCGAAGCCTCTGGCACCGCCACCGAAAGGAGCGGTATCAACGCCCGACAACCACGCTCAACAGGAGAAACCACATGTCCGACACCAGCGAAACTCCCGGCCTTAACGGCGTCAACGTCGAGCACCTGCTCGGCGCCCGCAACATCCTGGGCGACCAACCCGAAGCCGGCCAGTTCAAGTGGCGCGTCACAAACGAGTGGCTCCACGGCACGCACAGCAAGACACAGGTGGAAGGCTATTTCGGCCTGGGCCAGGAGAACGACCACAAGGCGAGCTACGCGTTCGAGTCCGATCATCCCCTGGTGTTCGCGGCCGAGGACAACGCGGCGACGCCGGTGGAGATCGTGCTGACGGGTCTGGCGAGCTGCCTGACCGCGGGCGTCGCCGCCGTCGCGCAGGTGCGGGAAATCCAGCTGCGTTCGGTCAAGGCCACGGTCGAAGGCGACATGGACATCGCCGGCATCCTGGGCGCCGATCCCGAGGTCCGGAACGGCTTCAGCAACGTCAAGGTGACCTACGATATCGACGCCGACGCCACGCCTGACGAGATCGCGGCGCTGGTCGCCCAGTCGCAGAAGCGCTCGGCGGTGTACGATATCCTGACCAACCCGACGAACGTCACCGTCGAGGTCAACTGACCGGCGTCATGCAGACGACGACCGTCGTGGTCGGGGCCGGTCATGCCGGCCTCGCCGTGAGCCATTGCCTCGCCGCGCGCGGGATCGACCATGTGGTGATCGAGCGCGGCGAGGTGGCTCATACGTGGCGGACGGAACGCTGGGAATCGCTCCGTCTGCTCACACCGAACTGGCAGACGCGGGTGCCCGGCCTTGCCTACGACGGCGACGATCCCGACGGCTTCATGACCATGGCCGAGGTGGTGGCGTTCATCGAACGCTACGCCCGGCTGGTCGACCCGCCGCTCGAGACCGGCACCACCGTCGAATCGCTCACGAGAAACGGCGCCGACTACGAGGTGTTCACGGACCGGGGCGCCTGGCGCTGCGCGGCCGTGGTGATCGCCTCCGGCGGCTTCAACATTCCAAGTATTCCGGCCGTCGGGGCAGCGCTCCCCGGCACGCTCGAATCGGTGACGACGATGGACTACACGCGGCCGGCGGACTTGCCGGAGGGCGGCGTGCTGGTGGTGGGCGCATCCGCGACCGGCGTCCAGATCGCGGACGAGGTGCATCGCTCGGGCCGCCCCGTGACCATCGCCGTGGCCGAGCACGTGCGCATGCCGCGCACCTATCGCGGCAAGGACATCCTGTGGTGGATGGACCGCACCGGGCTGCACGACGAGCGCTACGACGAGGTTGACGACATCGTCCGCGCACGCCGGGTTCCGTCTCCGCAACTCGTCGGCACGCCCGAGCGGGCCACGCTCAATCTCAACGACCTCACCGATCGAGGGGTGCGGCTCGTGGGCGCGCTCGCCGGGTTCTCGGACGGCAAGGCGCAGTTCTCGGGCTCGCTCCGCAATATGTGCAACCTCGCGGACCTGAAGCAGGGCCGGCTGCTCGACACCATCGACGAATGGGTCGACGAGACCGGGCGTGGCGACGAATTCGAGCCACCGCACCGCTTCGAGCCGACGCGGGTGGAGGAGTCGCCGCCGCTCGCCCTCGACCTAACGCGTGAAGGGGTGCGAGCGGTGATCTGGGCCACCGGATACGAGGCCGATCACTCCTGGGTCGATCTTCCGGTCTTCGACCGCAAGGGCCGGCTGCGCCACGACGGCGGCGTAGTGACGGAGGCGCCGGGCGTCTACCGCATCGGCCTCAACTTCCTGCGCCGCCGCAAGTCGAGCTTCATTCACGGCACCGCCGACGATGCCCGCGACCTCACCGACCATCTGGCCAAACATGTCGGCGCGGACGCAGCTCGCTACTGACTCCGTCATTCTGGGACTTGCTATGGGGATCGACCGGGCGCGTTCGTGCGTGCCAGGTGCTTGAGCGCCTCGCGCCGGCTCAGGTCCGAGAGTTCGGGATGAGCCTTGACGAAGGCCAGCACCCAGGCCGGATCGGTCTTGGAATACTCGCGTAACGCCCAGCCGATGCCCTTGCGCAGGAAGAACTCCGGCTCGGCGATGGAGGGCCGGATCGCGTCGGTCAGAAGTTTGGTGTCCGTCGCCCGCTTGGACTTGAGCTGAGCGAGGATCGCGGTCCGCCGCTTCCAGATGTTATCGTCCTTTGCCCATTCGCGCAGCACGGCCTTCATCGGGCGCGGGTGGGCGGCGAGCATGGCCCCTACGCCCCGGCCGGCGATCGCGTCCACGTAGTCCCACCAGGCGCCGGTGACCACCAGCTCCTCGATCAACGGAACCCTCGCCGGCTCCAGCCAGCGCGAATAACGCCCGAATAGCAGTAGCTCGACCGCCGCGTAGCGCTCCTCGCGGTGGGCGGCGTTGCGCCACAGATCGAGAATCGCCGCCTCCCAGGCGCAGGCGTCGGGCAGCGGGTGAGTCTTGAACACGGCGCCGGCGATGCGCCGGCATTGGGGTACGCCCACGCCGAAGTAGGGCATGTCGGACTTCATGTAGGCCTGCTGCTGCGGTGCCCTGACCGGGTCGGCGGCGTCGCGCAGGGCGGCAATGACAGAGTCTCGAATGCTCATCGCAAGACCGTGCTGTCCGGGGGGTTGTCGCTGTTCAGCGTCATCATGCCTCCGGCATCGGCCGCTCCTTAACGGCCACCGGCGCGAAAGCCGGGAGCGCCAAGTGCGGCGGTTGGAGGATGCATAGGTGTGTGCGCGTGGTATAGGATTGAATGGCAACGATGCGCCGGCTCGATGGCACGAGCCGCTCATCGGGAAGAACCAAGGGAGGCATCAATGGCGATGAAGATTACGCGGCGGCAGGCGTTGAAGGCCGGCGCAGCAGGCGTGGTGCTCACCTCGCCCATCGGTATCGCGCCCAAGTTCATCCGCCCCGCGCGGGCCGCAGGCCTGGCGGAGGGCATGACGGGCGGCCCCACCGGCTTCGACGGTGCGGAGCGCTATCAGTACAACGAGACCATGTCCGAAGGCCGCGCGGTCGAGGGCATCCGCAAGCTCAAGGCCGAAGGCAAGGCGCCCGAGA
>JAPPKP010000415.1 GCA_028819955.1 Rhodospirillaceae bacterium
CGCTCGGGCGGGTCGGCACCGAGACGGTCGACGTGCGCCCGCGCGACGCCCCCGCGGCGATCGACCGGATCAAGCGGGGCGAGGACCCGATCCCGCCGGAACCGGCGCCGGAACCCACCGTGGCCGATCTGGCCGAGCGCTGCCTGGAGAAGTACGTCGCCGTGCGTTGCAAGCCGAGCACGGCGAAGAACTACCGGGCGGCGATCCGGGGCCGCGGCCGGGCTGGAGGACGTCCGGCTGCACGATCTTCGACATTCCTTCGCGTCCCGCGCCCTGGCACTCGGCGAGACCCTGCCGGTGATCGACAGGCTGCTGGGCCACAGCGACATCGAGGCCACGGCGCGCTACGCCCACCTCGCGCAGGACTCGCTCCACGAGACGGCGGACCGGATCGCGGACAGCATCGCGGCGGATGTCCTCTAGTGGCGCCGCGCGGCGTTCATAAAGACACGCAGCAAGGCGCCCCTAAACGACAAAGCCCGACACAGCCTCATCGGGATCGCCGGAAGGAAAACCGGCAGCCGCCTCACCGAACCGACCGGTCCGGGACGGGAGGATCGTTGGCAAGTGCCGGAGTTCTCCGGCGGTCGTCCACGATTCTGCCGCTTGGTCCGGCCGAACCGCGGGCGTAATGTGGGTGCTAGTCCCAACAGATAGCGGCCCGCCCGGAATCCTCCGGAGGGCCTTCCAGGCCGGTGCAGCTTCGCTACGAGACGGGGCTTACCGGCGAGGAATACGTCAGGACCGAGGCGTGGCGCGACGCGAAGCTTGAGCGCTGCCCAAACCACCCGCACGGCGGGTGTTCTGTGGCAAGCCACGGCACCTACGCGCGGAAGACCCCGCGCGATGCGAAGGTTCCTCGCTGGTATTGCCGTGAGAGCCATACGACCATCAGCCTTCTGGCTGACTGTCTGGCGGCACGGCTGCCGGGAACCCTCGACGCGCTGGAAACGGTCGTCGCCCACGCCGAACGCTCGCGGAGCCTGACGGAGACGGCGAAGGCGCTACGCCGCGACGCTGTCGAACTCCCCGGCGCCATTCGCTGGGTCCGGCGCCGGGTCCGTCTCGTTCGCCGCCTCTTGACCTTACTCGCCGAACTGCAGCCCGAACGGTTCCCACTCGGCATTGCCGGTCTCGTCCCGCTTCGTGCGCATCTCGACACCGGCAGGGCGCTGGTGGAACTACGCTGTTTGCTGGAGCCGCACCTGTCCGTGCTGCCGATGCCGCTGGGCTTTAGCACGGATCGAAGTCGAGCCTCCGGAAGCGGTCCCGGATTCCAACACAAGTTGGGCCATGACCCGCCGCTTTCCGGCGCTTAGCCTCCCGGTTCCTGCGGCTGGAGCCGCGGAAAACCGGGCAAGACCGGGGCATGAGCGAAAAATCGAACCGCAAGCCGGAACCGCAATCGAAACCGGACCAGCCGCGTCGCCGGGCCGTCGCCTATGTCCGGATGTCGACCGACCTCCAGCAATACTCGCCCGAGAACCAGATGGCGGTCATCGAGCGCTACGCCGCCGAGCATGACATGGAGATCGTAGCCACGTACTCCGATGAGGCGAGGAGCGGCCTCAGGCTCAAGAACCGGCCTGGGATGCGGCAAATGCTGAAAGACGCGAAACGGGAGGAGTCCGGCTTCGACACCATCCTGGTCTACGACATCAGCCGCTGGGGACGTTTTCAGACCCGGACCCGACAAGCGCGGGGACCGCGGGAGACGCCGCACTGTGGGGCGGATCGAGCGCGGCGGTGGGGATGGCGGCGAACCCGCTCGGAGCCCACCAGGCCGGTCGCCATAGGGCTGGCCGCGAGGGCGGTCGAGCTGCGGCCGCCCTCGTCGCCGGGCGGTCCGACAGGCAATGCCAGCGCGGGAAACGCCGAACCGGCGCCTCTGCCCGGACTTCACCCGCCGTTCCTGGAGTCCAGACTTCGCCGTCCCGGCAGCGGTGAAGTGGCATGGCGTCCCGCGCGTCGTCCGATCCGGTTCGCCGTAATCCGCTCGTTTCCTGCGGGGCCCGTCGCCTTCACCAGCGCAGCGTGATATGGTCGCATCATGTCCAAGACGCAGCATGATTCTGCTTCCCGTGACGTGGCCCCGGCGAACGATCGGCTGGCAGAGGCCGCGCGCTTGCAGGCGATTGAGGGCAATCCCCTGACGGCGGAGGAGATCGCCATGTTCGAAATGTTCGAGCGCGAGGGGTGGTCGCCCGAGCGGCGGCGCGCCCATATCCTCCGCCGGATCAGGGACCGCGGCCGCGTCGCCGCGGCGGAATGAGCGACCGCGACTACTGCTATCCGCCTGAATACACCGTTCTCCGCAACAGGCTGGACATCCGAGACGCCCAGGCGTTGGACGAGGCGGAACGCCAGCTCGTCGCCCAACGACTAGTTGAGCCCGTGCCAACGGGCGATTTCGACCTCGTCCACCTCAAGGCGATCCATGGCCACCTGTTCCAGGACATTTACGCTTGGGCGGGCGAGCTCCGCACCGTCGAGATCGCCAAGGGCGGGAGTTGCTTTCAGCCGCGACGGTTCATCGCGGCCGGCATGGTACAAGCGCGCCTTCGAGGCGTTGACGGCTCTCCTCCGGCGCTATCCCCACGGCCCCACAGCCGCACGGAAGACGATCGCGACGCCCGACGAGCACGAGTCGTTCGCGAAGGGCCCTGCGCACGAATTTCGAAGCTCCAGGAGTGGCCGTGCCCGCATTCACTCCGACCGCGAGAAGAAGGTCCACGGCGCGCATCGCCGTGGACCTTCCAGCTGAAATCAGGCGAGATCGAAACGGTCGAGGTTCATCACCTTGTACCAGGCGGCGACGAAGTCATCCACGAAGCGCTGCCCGGAGTCCTCCGATCCGTAGACTTCCGCGATCGCCCGGAGCTGCGAGTTCGACCCGAATACGAGATCGACGCGGGTGGCGGTCCACAGGAGCGCGCCGGTCGCGCGATCACGCCCCTCGAACACGTCTTCGGATTCGGAGGCCGCCGCCCACGCCGTGCCCATGTCGAGCAGGTTGACGAAGAAGTCGTTGGTGAGTGTTTCCGGGTTCTCGGTGAACACCCCGTGCCGGGATTGTCCGACGTTCGCATCGAGGACGCGCAGGCCGCCGACGAGCACCGTCATCTCGGGTGCCGTCAGCCCCAGCAGTTGCGCCCGGTCGACCAGCAGCTCCTCTGCCGATGCGGCGTGCCCGCCGTTGAGGTAGTTCCGGAACCCGTCTGCAGCCGGCTCCAGCACGGCGAAGGACTCGACGTCGGTCTGCTCCTGCGAGGCATCCGTGCGGCCCGGTGCGAACGGTACCGTCACCTCGTACCCGGCGTTCTTGGCGGCCCGCTCGACGGCCGCGCAACCGCCGAGGACGATCACATCGGCCAACGACACACCCTTCCCGTTGGCCTGCGCGCTGTTGAACGCCTGCTGGACGCCCTCCAGGGCTTCGAGCACGGATGCCAGCCGGGCCGGCTGGTTGACCTCCCAGTCCTTCTGCGGCGCGAGGCGGATGCGCGCCCCGTTCGCCCCGCCGCGCAGGTCGGAGCCGCGGAAGGTCG
>JAPPKP010000345.1 GCA_028819955.1 Rhodospirillaceae bacterium
GTGCCAATCGGTGTAGACGAGGTTGTCGCCGAAGGTGCGCCGCCAGGGCTGCCCCGCGTCGATGTTGGCCGAGATCGTGGTCTGACCCTCCTGCGTGACCACCAGGCCGTAGTTGCGACCGAAGGAGCAATAGAGGAAGTCGCTGAAGTAGTGGATGTTGTGATACGAGGTGAACAGGCAAGCGTCGATCTGCTTCTCGGCCATGTGGTCGCGCAACGCCGTGAGCCGGCGGTACATTTCCTTTGCCGAGAATGTCGGCCTGACCTTCTCGCCGTTGTGTATTCTTTTCAGTTGCTCCATCGTCCTCACCGTAAACGTTGATGGTGATCGTGCTGGGTGACAGGCGGCGCCGTGAATACTGCAAGACGTATTCCCGCACATAGACTGTAATTGTTTATACAGTCGGCGGCTGCGCGACGCATGGCTCCGTCACCGTCGCACCGTGTCTTGCGCAAATACCTATGCGTGACAATGCACATAGCACCATCGATCTAGTATACGAAGCCAAAGCCGCGCCGCCACTCTGCGCTCGGATACGAATTCTTGCTCGAATGTGCTCAATCCAACAGGAGACTTTTGCCAACGAAGATGATAGACTCGCTAAACGCAGCGTGAAATTTACAACAACAGAAGGCAAGTCGATGGCTCAGAACTCTTCCTCCCGGATCGACGAGAGCGCCCTGACCAAAGGGCAGCGGCGCAAGCTCAATGCGCTCAGAAAATCCGTCGGCGACGAGGTCGGTGAGCGTGCGTTTGCCGAATGGCTCGCGACGAGGCCGGTGGCGAAATCGGACGAAAATGCGACTTTGATCGTCGATACGCTCTGGCCGCTCGTCCAACAGGGTAAGTTGGCAATCCCGAGAGGCGGCTATTTGCTAAGGCGCGGTCGCGGCCGCATCATCGTCGAGCCGGCCAAGCAGTAATCATTCTGAGTGGTACGGAGCGGTCCCGATTCTCATGGGGCCGTTTCCGGCCTAAGAGTTTGGCGCCCACCGTGCGACCGTGCCGAATACCGATTAGCCCGAAGTCTCCACCGACGGCACGTCCGTCCCGTATCGCGTTGACCATGAAATCGGCGAGCATTCCGGGCTAACCCTCTCCGCCGAACCGCGATTGCGCGCCCTTCTCCCAACGCTCCAACGGGATTTGGATACGACGACCGCGTAAACCCAAGATCGACCACCGGGTAACGCGATTATCGATCCTGCGAAGCCTGTGGGGAAAGTGCAGTTATTGCATTGTGAGTGAGCCGGGTGCCAAGCGCAGGCGAGGCGTTCAATTTTTCGTGATAAGGGACGCCCGCGTCAATAATGTTGCCGTTGGGTTCGCTCGATTGGCAGGCTGTGGCCCTGCGATCTCACCGATCCTGCAAATGTAGCGAGAACCTTGGGCCACGTCATCGCCCGTCGGCAAGCTAGCCGCGTCAACTATGCGGATTACCTTCAAAAACAGCGTCATGACGGAGATTCGTCACACAATAGAGCGGTCCTTGTTGAAGGACCGCTACGATATCAATTGCGGTATAAGTTAATGGACTACATGCTCGACAAACTGCTGGCGTGCGCGCTTGTACTCGCGTACCGCTGGCCGTCGAGCCCAAACCGGCGTCTTCTGGGTGCTGAGCCGCGATGCCTCGGGAGCCAACAAGCTTTTGAGAGGACGTAAGTGCAGTTGCGATCGCTGCAAACCTGTTGGTGCACTGGTCGGATGCCACGCTATTCTTTTGCGTACCCCAAAGGCACCGCGAAACGCGCGGCAGCGAGGAGGCGATGATGGTCTCGATGCGCCAAGCGATACGGTCCGTCGTCATGGGCACGATGCTCGCGAGGGAACGCTGGCAGAGCGGTGTCGCTTACAACCCGCTGTCGAGGCAGACGGCCCAAGACCCCTATCCCATCTACGCGGCTCTGCGGGAGAGGGACCCCGTGCACCGCAGCGGGCTGATGAATGCCTGGCTATTCACCCGGCATGCGGACATCGACACAATTCTGCGCGATCATCGGCTCTTCGGTAACGACCCACGCAAAGGCAAACTCTCGCGGCGGCAACGCGCCAACCTGCCGCCGGATGACGAGTTCACCATGCTGTTTCTCGACCCGCCGGACCAAAAGCGGCTCAGGGCGCTTGTCAACAAGGCCTTTACGCCCAAGGCGGTGAACGCGCTCGAGCCTCACATCCGCAGCCTGCTGGCAAGGCTCTTGGACGAGATTGACGACCCCACAGACTTCGACCTCATGCAGGCTGTCGCACAACCACTGCCCGTGATCGTGATCGCCGAGATGCTGGGTGTGCCACCGAAAGATCGGGCGCAGTTCAAGATCTGGTCCGATCAGCGCGCACGCACATTGGAGCCGGTCATCGACGCACAGGAACGCGCGGCCTCGGAATCCGCCGCCAGGGCGCTCGACGCATACTTTCGGCCGATCATCCAGGAGCGGCGCGCAGCACCGCAGGACGACATCGTGAGTGCGCTCGCGCAGGCGGAGGAGGAAGGCGACCGGCTCACCGAGCGCGAGATGCTCAATATGCTGCGCCTGTTGCTGATCGCCGGGAACGAAACCACCACCAACTTGATCGGCAACGGCGTGCTGGCCCTGCTGCGCAATCCCGATCAGCTCCAGCGGCTCAGGGAGGACCCGAGCTTGATCCCGTTGGCGGTGGATGAGCTGCTGCGCTTCGATTCACCGGTGCAGACGGATTTCCGCCGCGTGCTGGAGGACTGCGCGGTGAACGGGTTCCCGTTGAAGAGGCGTGACAACATCGTGGTCCTGCTTGGCGCTGCCAATCGGGACCCGGACGTGTTCGAGGACCCGGACCGGCTGGATGTCGGCCGTGGTGATCGTTCCCACCTCTCGTTCGGGCGCGGCATCCATCACTGCATCGGCGCCCCGCTTGCGCGCCTGGAGGGTCGGATCGTTCTCGAGATGCTGCTGGAGCGGTATTCCCAAATCAGCCTGCGCGACGAGAACCCGCGATTCCGCAACAGCATCGTGCTGCGCGGCCTGGAATCCCTGCCGGTCCGCTGCGTCGAGGCTTAGGCATGATTGCGAAACATGGAGCGGCCGCGCACTTTGTCGACTGATCCCGCTGCCGTTCGGGAGCGGGCGGCGATCCTCAGGCGCGAGACGAAGGTCCTGGTCTTCGATCTCTATGGCACGATCGTCGACATGCAGGCGGGGTTGACCGAGGCGGCGACCCCTTACCTCAAGGGGAAGGGCTGGGACGGCGCACCGCACCGCTTCGTTACCTGGTGGCGGCGCACCCACTTCGAGAACTCGATGATCGACTCGCTCTGCGACCGGGGCCACACCTCCTATCGCGAGATCAGCCACCGCGCGCTCGCCTACGTGATGGACCGCTGCGGCCTCCCCTACACGCAGGAGGAAGTCACTCGATTGGTGAGCCAGATCGAGACGCTCAAGCCCTTTCCCGACGTGCCGGCCGCATTGGAGAGGCTCAAAGCCGCCGGCTACACGCTTGCCGTCCTCTCCAACGGCGATCGTGACATGCTGGAGGCCGCGATGCCGCACGTCGGCATCC
>JAPPKP010000168.1 GCA_028819955.1 Rhodospirillaceae bacterium
GTGGGATTCCGTGGGATAAGTGGGATTCCGTGGGATAAGTGGGATTCCGTGGGATGAATGTGATTCCGTGGGACGTAAGTGGGATCGGTGGGATTCCGCAGGACAGGCAGCCGCGACACCGTCGCTCACGTCCCTCAACTTACATTCACCTCGTGCCGTGCTCCGCTACCTCTCTCGTTTCGTCGTGCAACCATGGCGGCGGCAGCGCGTGCCGTGCACCGCACCATGGTCCGAGGAGAAGAACGGGCCGCAAATCAGCCCCGCATCTGGGCCGCGCCCGCGTAGAGCACGGCGTTATGGCTCGCGTTCGCGGCCTCGTAGGCCGCCAGCGCATCGGGCTCAAGATCGCGCTCGGGCCGGCGTTCGATATCGAAGTGCCCGTACTCGTCGACGCCCCGCACGAGCGCCGCAAAGTCGCGCCCGACCACGTTCTTCACATGAGTCGGAATGTAGCGGATGGCGAAGCCGATACGCCGGTCGTCGGAGTTGTTGGGGCCCGAGCCGTGGATCAGACGCACGTGGTGCAGCGAGGCCTCGCCCGGTTGCAGCACGACATCGACGGCCTCGTCCTCGCCTACCTCATACTCGACGATCTGGCCGCGGGTGAGCATGTTGTTCTCGTGGAAGGTATCGCGGTGGGCGATCTGGTCGAGCTTGTGGGTGCCGGGCGCAAACTGCATGGCACCCGATTCGACGGTGCTGGGCGAGAGCGCGATCCAGGCGGTCACCACCTCGACGCTGCTGAGGCCCCAGTATGTCGAGTCCTGGTGCATCGAGACGAAGGCCGGGTCGTGCGCGTCCTTGGTGAAGAAGAGCGAGGTCCAGCAGAGCAGGTTTGGGCCGAGCAGGTCTTCCACCGCATCCAGCACCGTCTCGTTGCGAATCAGGCTGTCGAGCGCGGTCACCAGCAGGTGGGGACGATGGCGCAACCGCTCGCCCTGCGCCGCGAGGTGACGCTCTGCGACCTCGACATCGGCCCGGATCGCGCGCGCCTCCGCCGCCGAGATGACCTGGATCGGAAAGTAGTAGCCGTCGCGCTCGAATTGGGCGACGGCCTCGGCGGAAAGGTGCTTGGGCATGGGCTCCTCCCTCAGGCGCTCGCAGCAGCGACGGGCCCGTCCGGCGCGAACACCGCCTCCATCGCGCGGCGGGTGCGCACCGCCTCCGCCGCCGTATCGTCCTCGTCGGCGGTCACATCGTCCCAGGTCAGCGGCGTGTCGGGCTCGACCGCGCGGGTCAGCCTGACGCCGTGGGCGAGGCCGATGGGCAGGTGACCGCCGGCGAGACTCGCCGCCGCCGGCATCAGCCGGCCGTAGACGGTGTAGCCCCCTTCCCCATCGAGCCGCGTGCCGGCCTGAAGGTGCGCCTTGGTGCAGGCCACCGCGTCGGCGCGGAACCCGGTCGGCCCGCCGGTGGGCTCGCCGCGCAGCGCGACGGACGCCACCGAGATGCCGAGCTCCAGCCCGATCAGGTGATAGGGCTTGTACATCGAGGCGTAGCGCCCGGTGGAATCGGTGCAAAGCCCGTACTCGCGGAAGCAGGCCGCGACATAGTCGGTGCCGGCCTCGAACACCGCATACACGCCCCAGCGCAGATGCCCGTCGAGCGCGCTGCCGTCCCGCGCCTCGCTCGCGATCACCTCGACCTGGCCCTTGTGGTGCAAGGTGCCGCCCTCGTCGCGCGGCCTGAGCACGGTCGGCAGGTTGTCGACCCCGCAGGGCGGGAAGCGCAGCCCCTCGGGCGCCGGCGTCAGCCCGGTGGCATTGGCGACGGCGGCCATCTCGATCGCCGACTTGGTGCCGTCCAGGAAGGAGTTGAACATCTGCGGGTTCATGCCGCCGGCCTCGGCCTCCGCCGGCGTGAGCCCGTAGTGGGTCCAGACATCGTCGGGCGTCACATGGTGGAAGCCCGGCTGGTAGCGCGTGCCCTTGCCGGCCGCGACGACATCGAGACCCGAGGCCCGCGCCCAGTCCACCATCTCCGCGATCAGCGCCGGCTGGTCACCGTAAGCGAGCGAATAGACCACGCCGGCCTCCGCCGCTTCCCTGGCGAGCAGCGGCCCGGCGAGGCAATCGGCCTCGACATTGACCATCACCACGTGGCGCCCGGCCGCGAAGCAGGCGCGCGCATGGGCGATGCCGGCGGCCGGGTGCCCCGTCGCATCGATGACGACGTCGAGCCCGTCCGCCGCAATCAGCGCAAACGCGTCGTCGCAAACATGAGTGCCGCCGCTTTGCATGGCCTGGGCGAAGGAGCGCACGCGGCGCTCGTCCTCCACCCAGCCGGCGCGGGCGAGCGCGGCGTCTGCCCGGGCGGAGTCTAGATCGGCCACCGCCATCACGTGGAGGCCGGGCGTGCGCCTGGCCTGGGCCAGGAACATGGTGCCGAACTTGCCGGCCCCGATCAGTCCGACGCGCACGGGCTTCCCGGCGCGCGCGCGTTCCTCGAGCATCCGATGAAGGTTCATGGGGCGCCATTATAACAGGCTCCCGCGATGTCGAACGGCCTCGCCCTCTTCACTGTCAACGCCCTGCTCCGACACCCCAATACCGGCTCCTCCGCGGGAGGACTCGTTGCGCCCGAAAACCGCTCCGGTCAGAGACCGAGCTCGCTGTGGGAGCCCAGACGTACGAGGTCGAGATGGTCGGTATCGGGCTTGCGATAGATCAAGACCAGATCGGGCCGAACGTGGCAGTCGCGATGGTCCTTCCACGGCCCGGTCAACGCGTGATCGTGATGACGTTGCGGGAGGGGCCGATCGGCTGCCAGATCGGCTACGACGTTCTTGACCTCCAGGTCCAGGGTCTTGGCGAAGCGGCCTTTCTTCTCGCGTCTCTTGCCCGCACTTCTCACCACGGTCACGGCCTGCGTCGCGCTCAGGCGCTCGATCCGTTAGGAGCGGGCCGAAAAGCGTATCGGGGATTACGGTTGAGGCCTGCGACGCCGCGGGCGGGCGCCTGGGCGCGACCCGAAGGGCGGCGGTCTCCGGCCTACAGCGGGCGTCACGGCGCTTGCCCGATGTCCCCGCATCGCGCGGCGCGCCGTTCCTACCCTGTCGGCCGGACAGCGCCGCGCAGACCATGACCGTGGTGAGAAGTGCGGGCTGGTCTCGTTTGAACGCAGCGGTCCGTCTAATCGTCCGCATTCAGATCGGCCATCAGTTCAGACACACCGCCGACGGCGACCAAGTCGCCGCGCCGGGCAGCTCTCATGGCTTCGATCGTCTCGTCATTGGGCACCAGGGGCTCGAAGGGAAGTCGCTTCTCAGCGGCGATCCGCACCATCATCAAGCGAAAGGCGTCGGACACCGTAAGGCCGATCGCGGCCAGCACGGCAGCGGCCTCGTCCTTGGTCTTTTCGTCTATGCGGGCGCGGACGACGGTGTTCATGATCCGATCCTCGAGGACGCACTATTGGGCTACAATGTAGCACATCAAAATGTCCTCGCCCACGCTGACGCCGGTTCGTGTCGGTAACACGGGATATGTCCGGTCCATGTACCAGATGATCTGTCCGGTT
>JAPPKP010000420.1 GCA_028819955.1 Rhodospirillaceae bacterium
CCATCGCCCGGCTCTCCCACTTCTACATGCACGAGAGCTGCGGCCAGTGCACGCCCTGCCGCGAGGGCACCGGCTGGGTCTATCGCGTGATGCTTCGCCTGATCCGGGGCGAAGCGTCGGTCGAAGAGATCGACATGCTGTGGGACGTGGTGGGACAGATCGAAGGCCACACCATCTGCGCCCTCGGCGATGCGGCCGCGTGGCCGGTGCAGGGTCTGATCCGCCACTTCAGGCCCGAGCTCGAGCGGCGCATCCTGGCGGCGAAGGTCGGCGGCGGCACCGCTGCGGCAGCGGCGGCGGCCTGAGGACGCATCCGATGACCACGCTTACCATCGACGGCGCGGAGATCACGGTCGAGCCCGGCTCGACCGTGATGCAGGCCTGCGTGCAGGCGGGGAAGGAGATTCCGCACTTCTGCTATCACGACCGGCTCTCCATCGCCGGCAACTGCCGCATGTGTCTGGTGGAGATGGAGCGCTCGCCCAAGCCCATCGCGTCGTGCGCGATGCCGGCGGCGGACGGCATGGTGATCCGCACCGACACCCCGCAGGTCAAGAAGGCGCGGGAAGGGGTGATGGAGTTCCTGCTTATCAATCACCCGCTCGACTGCCCGATCTGCGACCAGGGCGGCGAGTGCGACCTGCAGGATCAGGCCATGGCCTATGGTCGGCACTTCAGCCGCTTCGACGAGGGCAAGCGCGCGGTGCGCGACAAGGATGTCGGGCCGCTGATCGAGACCATCATGACGCGCTGCATTCACTGCACGCGCTGTATCCGCTTCGCCGACGAAATCGCGGGGGTCGAGGAGTTCGGCGCGGTCTTTCGCGGCGAGCACATGGAAATCGGCACCTATGTCGAGAAGGCGGTGTCCTCCGAGCTCAGCGGCAACATGATCGACCTCTGCCCGGTCGGCGCGCTGACCTCGAAGCCCTACGCCTTCGTCGCGCGCTCGTGGGAGCTCAGGACCACCGAGACGGTCGACGTGCTCGACGCGGTCGGTTCCAACATCCGGGTGGATGCGCGGGGCACCGAGGTGCTGCGGGTGGTGCCGCGCCTGCATGACGAGATCAACGAGGAGTGGCTCTCGGACAAGAGCCGCTTCGCCTACGACGGGCTGCGCCGGCGCCGCCTCGACCGCTGCTACGTGCGGCGCAACGGCGCACTCGAAGCAACAAGCTGGGCCGAGGCCTTCGACGCCATCGCGGCAGCGACGGAGGGCCTCGACGGCAGCCAGATCGCAGCGCTTGCGGGCGACACGGCGGACTGCGAGGCGATGACCGCGCTCGCAGACCTGATGGGAGCGCTGGGCTCGCCCAACCTCGACTGCCGGCAGGACGGTGCCAAGCTGGATGCCGCGAGCCGTGTCTCCTACCTCTTCAACACCACCATCGCGGGGATTGAGGAGGCAGACGCGATCCTCCTGATCGGCACCAACCCGCGTTGGGAGGCGTCGCTGGTGAACGCGCGTATCCGCAAGCGCTGGCGCCGGGGCGGGCTCAAGGTCGGCGTCGTCGGCCCCGACGTGGAGCTGACCTACCCCTATCACCATCTGGGCGACGGGACGGAGACCCTCGCTTCCCTCGCGAAGGGTGGGGATGCCTTCGCCGACGTTCTGAAGATGGCCGAGCGGCCGATGCTGATCGTCGGCATGGGCGCGCTGACGCGGCCGGACGGCGCCCAGGTGCTGGCGCACGCGAGGGCGGTCGCGGTGGCGACGGGCATGGTCGCCGACGGCTGGAACGGCTTCAACGTGCTGCACACGGCCGCCGCCCGCGTCGGCGGGCTCGATCTGGGCTTCGTGCCGGGCGAGGGCGGGCGCGACACCGCAGCGATCTGTGAGCACGCCGGCGACGGCGAGATTCGCTTGCTCTATCTGCTGGGGGCCGACGAGCTCGCGCTGGAGCGGCCGGAGAAGTGCTTCGTCGTCTATCAGGGCCACCACGGCGATTCCGGGGCGCGCATCGCCGACGTGATCCTGCCGGGCGCCGCCTACACCGAGAAAGACGGCACCTACGTCAATCTGGAAGGTCGGCCGCAGCGGGCCTATGCGGCGAGCGCGCCGGTCGGCGATGCGCGGGAGGACTGGCGCATCCTGCGCGCGCTCTCGGCCCGTCTCGGCAAGCCGCTGGCCTACGACACGCTGGACGAGCTTCGCGCTCGCATGGTGGAGCGGGCGCCGACGCTTGCCGCGATCGGAGAAGTGACCGCGGCGAACTGGGGCGAATTCGGTGTCGCCGGCGCCATGGACGAAGCGCCGTTCGCGTGCCCCATCGGGGACTTCTACCGGACCGATCCGATCACCCGCGCATCCCAGACCATGACCGAGTGCAGCGCGGCCTTCGTCGAGGCAGCAGAGGAGGCCCGCACCGATGGCTGAGCCGGGCGTGTGGAGCACCTACTTCTACCCGCTGTTCCTCACCATCGGGTACATCCTCGCGATCGTGGTGCCGCTGCTGCTGGTACTGGCCTTCATCACCTATTTCGAGCGCAAGGTCTGGGCGGCGATCCAGATCCGAAAAGGACCCAACGTGGTGGGCCCGTTCGGCCTGCTGCAGCCGGTGGCCGACGGCATCAAATGCCTGTTCAAGGAGACCATCGTTCCCGCAGGCGCCAACCGCATGCTCTTCGTGCTGGCGCCGATGGTGACCTTCAGCCTCGGCCTCATCGGCTGGGCGGTGATCCCCTTCGACCAGCATCTCGTGCTTGCAGACCTCAACGTCGGGCTTCTCTACCTCTTCGCGGTCTCCTCGCTCGGGGTCTACGGCATCATCATCGCGGGCTGGGCCAGCAACTCGAAGTACGCCTTTCTCGGCGCGCTGCGCTCGGCGGCGCAGATGGTCTCCTACGAGGTCTCCATCGGTTTCGTGCTGGTGACGGTGCTGCTTTGCGTCGGCTCGCTCAACCTCAACGACATCGTCGAAGCGCAGAGGGGGCTCTGGTTCTTCATCCCGCTGTTCCCGATGTTCGTGATCTACGTGGTCTCCGCTCTGGCCGAGACCAACCGCACGCCCTTCGACCTGCCGGAGGCCGAGGGCGAGCTGGTCGCCGGCTACCAGGTGGAATACTCGTCGATGACCTGGCTGCTCTTCATGATGGGGGAGTACGCCAACATCGTTCTGTTGAGCGGGCTCAGCGTGATCCTGTTCCTCGGCGGCTGGCTGCCGCCCTTCCACGTCGAGCCGCTGATGGCGGTCCCAGGCGTGATCTGGTTTCTGCTGAAGACCGCGGTCGTCGTCTTCTTCTTCACCTGGACCCGCGCGACGTTGCCGCGCTACCGCTACGATCAGCTCATGCGGCTCGGCTGGAAAGTGTTTCTGCCGGCCTCGCTCGCCATGGTCGTGATCGTCGCGGGCGCGCTGCACGCGTTCGACTGGTTGCCGAGGTAAGTCACCGTGGCGACGGCAGGCGGCCTGTGCTATGGCCGCGCCCGGCGCCAAACAGGAGGTCGCCATGCCAGCGATTGAGCAGACGGTTCGATCCTTGCTCCTGACCGAG
>JAPPKP010000254.1:0-1171 GCA_028819955.1 Rhodospirillaceae bacterium
ACCGTGCGCCGTCCCAAGAGTCCCGTTTCTGACGTTCACGTGATTTCGGGTGGGCTGTGCAGTCTCCCCGACCCGACAAACCCTTCGTCATGCCCGGACTCGATCCGGGCATCTCGCTCAGCCAGAACCGTTGAATCCCAGGCCAACACGTGGATGGCCGGGTCAAGCCCGGCCATGACGTAAGTTGGGGCGCTTCGTCAATGCGGTCCAACGTCTCGACCGGGACACTAGCAGTTGACGGGACTCCACGAAAGCGCGCCCGCTCCGCTCACGCCCTCCAGACGACCGGGTACTGCGGGTCTTCGTGGAAGGGCTGGCCGGTGCGAAGCCCGGTGGGATACTTGGGAAACTCGGCCGGCGGGTCGCGCAGGATGAAGCGCACGTCGTCGCCCAGCCAGCGGTGGGTCAGGGTGCGGCGGCGGGTATCTTGCGTGGGGTTGTTGCGGCCCTGGTGCACGATCAACCCCTGGAAGAAGATGCAGTCTCCGGGCTCCAGCTCCCACGAGACGATGTCGTAGTCCTCGCGGGCGGCCTCGATGTCGGGGCAGCGCTCGAACACGGTGCTCGGGTGCCGGGTGCCGTCCGTCATGCTGTCGAAGGGCGCGAACCAGCGCCCCCAGCGGTGCGAGCCGCGCACGAATTCGAGCGTGGTCTCCGGCGTGATGGGGTCGAGCGGGATCCAGTTGGAGCAGAGCTGCTGGCCGTCCACCGCCATGTAGGGCTGATCCTGGTGCCACTGGGTGAGGCCTTCGGTGCCTGGCTCCTTCACGAACACCTGGTCGTAGAAGAACGTGATCGCGGATGCGCCCGAGAGCGCAGCGGCGATCGCGGCCAGCGGCCCTTCGAAGGCGAACTCCTTGAAAACCGGCACGTGGCGCCAGAGGTCGAAGTCGTTGAAGAAGAGGCCGGGGTCGGATTCCTCGGTGTAGATCTCGACGTGGGGGCCGGGTTTCGCCATGTCGGCGGCGACGCCCTCGCGCAGGCGCTCGATCCAGTCCCGGTCGATCACGCCGCGCAGGCACACCACGCCGTCGGCGCGATAGGTCTCGATTTCGGCTTGCGTCGGCATCGTAGCGCGCCCCCTCGAGCGTTTACGTCGAACGCGGGAAAGCTCTCACCATTTATAGCTAACGGCAGCCGGCCGCGCCCGGATTACGCGCGCCACCCGGGG
>JAPPKP010000254.1:1181-1548 GCA_028819955.1 Rhodospirillaceae bacterium
CGGCCCCCGGCCGCCCCCTTTTCCCGCGCCCCCCCGGGCGCCACGGCCGGCGCCTGCGCGGGCGCGCCGCATTGGCGGCGGGCCGCAGTCGCGGCCTGTCGCGCGTTTGTCAAAGACGGACGCGCTCTATCGCCGCGGCCGAGTGTAGCGCAGCACGCAGCGCGCGGGCCAATCTTCACCCCCGTCCCCAACGAGCGACTTGAATTGCGGCGCGCCGCTGCGCACCTATGGCGGCAACGCGATTCGCTGGAGTCGCGTGCCTGGGCGCGAGCGGACTTGAAATGAGGGAGCAAGCAATGATCGGTCGAGGTTTGGCGAAGAGGCTCGGTTCGGTGCGTGACGTGTTTGGCCGTGCCGGGCTGGCCGC
>JAPPKP010000254.1:1558-3477 GCA_028819955.1 Rhodospirillaceae bacterium
CGCATTGCTCGCCGTGGCGGTGATCGCGGTCGGCTGCGAGGTCCCGCTGCAGAGCCGGGATAGCGTCGCCCCCTCCTTCGCCCACCTGCCGCCCCTGGTGTTCGACCTGGAGAGAATCGAGGTCGTCGAACGCGGGCCCGCGCCGCACGCCACCGACGTCGACCACCTGTTCCCGATTCCGCCTGCCGTTGCCGCAAGGCTCTGGGTGGAGGACAGGCTGCGGGCGAGCGGAAACGTCGGCGTCCTGCGGGTCACGATCGAGGAAGCAAGCGCCAGGGCGACACCGCTCGCAACCAACAAGGACCTCGAAGGCCTTTTGACGGAGGAGCAGGCCGAGCGGATCGACCTGCGGCTGCGCGTCACCATCGAGGCGATCGACCAGAGCGGGGAGGTCAACGGCAGCGCCACCGCCACCGCCGTGCGTTCCCGCACGCTGCCCGAGGGCATCACTCTGGCGGAGCGCGAGCGGCACTACGACGAGATGGTTGCGGCGCTGCTCCACGACTACAACGCCAGCCAGGAGGCTGCGATTCGGAAGTACCTGGGGCTCTACCTGCGCTGACGGCCGGCGGGGCCGTGCCGGCCTCCTCCCCTACCCGCCGACCACCGCCTCCAGCGCCTCACCGGCTGCATCGACCGCTGCTGCATCGACATCGAGGTGTGTGACAGCGCGCAGCCGATGGCGACCCATGGCGCCGATCAGCACGCCCTTGGCCCGCAGCGCGTCTGAGAGATCGGACGCGCTCAGCCCGGTCTCGGCGCAGTCGAAGAAGACCAGGTTACTGTCGACCCGTAGCTGGTCGAGGCTGAGCCTGGGCAGCGCGCGCACCTTGTCGGCGAGGCTGCGGGCGTTGGCGTGATCCTCGGCAAGGCGCGCGACGTGGTGGTCGAGCGCATGGAGCCCGGCTGCGGCGAGGATGCCGGACTGGCGCATGGAGCCGCCGAGGCGCTGCTTCCACTGCCAGGCGGCCTCGATGAATTCGGCGGAGCCGGCGAGCACGGCACCGACCGGACAGCCGAGCCCCTTGCTGAAGTCCACCCAAACGGAATCGAATGGGGCGGCGTAGCGGGCGGCGTCCACGCCCGACTCGACCACCGCGTTGAGGAGCCGCGCGCCATCCATGTGCATGAGCAGCCCGTGCGCCCTGGCCGTCTCGCCCACCGCCTCGATGGTCTCCAGCGGCCAGATCGTGCCGCCGCCCTGGTTCGAGGTCTGCTCGACCACGGCGAGGCGCGAGCGCGGCGCATAGCGGGTCACGGCGCGGACCGCATCGGCGAGCTGCTCCGGCGAATAGACCCCGGCCTCGCCGTCGAGGGGGCGCACCATGGCGCCGGCGAGCGCCGCCGGGCCGCCGCCCTCCGACGTGATGATGTGCGCCGTGCGATCGCAGATCACCTCCTCGCCGGGGCGGCAGTGCACCAGCAGCGCGATCTCGTTGCACATGGAGCCGGAAGGCAGGAAGACCCCCGCCTCCTTGCCCAGCATCGCCGCCACGCGCGCCTGCAGCGCGTTGACGCTGGGGTCCTCGCCGCGCTGTTCGTCGCCGACCTCAGCCTCGGCCATGGCCTGGCGCATGGCGGCCGTCGGCCGCGTGACCGTGTCGCTCCTGAGATCGACGTGATTGCCCGGCATGCCGCCCTCCCCTCTTGTCGGCGCGTATTGCGGCGCAATGATGCCACCGAGCCGGCGCCGGCTACAGCCCCACGTGACCGGCATGGCATCGCGGGGGCCCGCCTATGCGTTGGGCGGCCCAGCCGCTATGGTCGCGCCCCGTGCCGCCCGCCGCTCCCTCACCCACCGTACCGCCCCACGAGCATGGCTACCGCTGGGCCATGCTGGGCGGAGTGTGGCTGATCTATTTCGGCTTCGGCCTGCTGTCGCTGGCGATGGCGCCGCTGGTCGACCCCATCAGCCGCGA
>JAPPKP010000208.1 GCA_028819955.1 Rhodospirillaceae bacterium
GGAATGTGCTGTATGAGGGTCCCGCCGAGAGCCACGTTCATCAGCTGCTGGCCGCCGCAGATGCCGAGGGAGGGCATTGCTCGCCGGTGCGCGGTGCGGGTGATGGCAAGCTCGAAGGCGGTGCGCCGGTCCTTGGTGGTGACGGTCTCGTGCCGTGAGGTGGCACCGAAGAGGGCCGGGTCCACGTCGAATGCGCCGCCGGTGACGATCAGGCCGTCCACGGTCTCCAGATAGCGCTCCGCAAGCTCCGGCTCGTGCGGCAGCGCGACCGGAATCCCGCCCGCCGCCGCGACCGCCGTGCAGTAATTCTCGCGGATCGCGTACCAGGGCTCGCCGGAATAGCCGCCGGGTGGCTCGGAATCGAGGGTAAGGCCGATGACGGGCTGAGCCATTGGCGGACTGTAGGAGTGGCGCGGGCCCGTCGCAACCGAGGGGAACCCCACACTTGGCTGCGAGCGTTGCCGTGCGACTCTCATCCCCTTGACCCGTCGCCGCGGTGGCCGGACCCTGCGGCCATGCCAAATGAACAGCCCTCCCCTATGGACCTCGCCATCGCCGAAGCCGAAGCGGCGCGCGACCGGGGCGAGGTGCCGGTGGGCGCGGTGGTGGTCGACGGACGGACAGGGGCAGTGCTGGCGCAGGCCGGCAACGAGACGGAAGCATCGCACGACCCGACGGCGCACGCCGAGATGCTGGCCATCCGCGCCGCTGCTAAGGAGCGAGGCCGCGTGCGCCTTACCGACTGCGACATCTACGTCACGCTGGAGCCCTGCGCCATGTGCGCGCAGGCGATCGCCTTCGCCCGGCTGCGCCGGCTCTACTTTGGTGCAGCAGATCCCAAGGGCGGTGGGGTCGAGCACGGCGCGCGCATCTTCCAGCAGCCAACTTGCCACCACCGGCCCGAGGTCATCGTCGGCGTGCAGGAGACCCGAGCCGCGGAGTTGCTGCGGCGTTTCTTCGAGGCGTGCCGGTAGAGCGAGCCCGCCTTCGACGGGATCGCGACAGGCCGCGACCGCGGCCCGCCGCCCCTGCGGCGCCATCGCGCACCTGCGCGCGTGGACGCGCGACGCGGAGGCGCCGGCCGTCGTGCCGGCAGGCGCGCAACATCGCAGGACAACCGGCTGCCGTGAGCGAAAAAAGTGGCCCGTTACCGCCGTTGCCGGGCGGGTGCCCAAACTCTATAAGGGCCCGCCGTCACAGCACGGGGGAGAACCCATGGCGACCCAGCGCACCCTTTCGATCATCAAGCCCGATGCCACCCGCCGCAACCTGACGGGTGCCATCAACCAGCGCTTCGAGGAAGCCGGGCTTTCCATCGTCGCCCAGCGCCGGGTCAGGCTGACGGATGAGCAGGCGCGCGCCTTCTACGCGGTACACAAGGAGCGTGCGTTCTATGACGACCTCTGCGCCTTCATGACGTCGGGCCCCGTGGTGGTTCAGGTGTTGCAGGGCGAGAACGCGGTCGAGGCCAATCGCGCGGTCATGGGGGCGACCAATCCGGCCAACGCCGACGAGGGAACCATCCGCAAGGATTTCGGCGAGTCGGTGGAGGCCAACTCCGTGCACGGCTCGGATTCGTCGGAGAACGCCGCTATCGAGATCGCGTTCTTCTTTGCGGAGACCGATATCGTTGGCTGACGTTGCGCGTCCTGCTCTGCTCCCCATGTTATAGTGCAGCTCGGTACGCGCGGCGGACGCGGGATGACGTGAGCGATGTCGGATCAACGGAAAACGGGTCGGCCCGACGACGACTCCTCGGTCATCACCAAGTCGCGCAGCGAGACCAAGAAGCCGTCGATGTACAAGGTCTTGCTGCTGAATGACGACTACACGCCGATGGAGTTCGTGGTCATCGTGCTGATGCGGTTCTTCGGGATGGACGAGCAGCGCGCGACGACGATCATGCTCCACGTGCATAGGCGGGGTGTGGGCGTCTGCGGCGTCTACTCCTATGAGGTCGCGGAGACCAAAGTGAAGCAGGTCTGCGAATTCGCGCGGCGCAACGAGCACCCGCTGCAGTGCACGATGGAGAGGGAATAGCCGTGCTCTCCCGCGATCTCGAGAAGAGCCTGCACCGGGCGCTCGCGCTCGCGGTCGAGCGGCGGCACGAGTTCGCGACCCTCGAACACCTGCTCTATGCGCTGCTGGAGGATCCCGACGCCATCGCGGTGCTGAAGGCCTGCGGTGTCGATCTGGAGCGACTTGAACGCGAGCTCGAGACCTTCATCGACGAGGAGCTGGAGAGCCTCGCCACCGATGAGGCGGTCGAGGCCAAGCCAACGACGGGCTTCCAGCGGGTGGTCCAGCGCGCGGTCCTGCACGTGCAGTCCTCCGGCCGCTCCGAGGTCACCGGCGCCAACATCCTGGTGGCGATCTTCTCCGAGCGCGAGTCCCACGCGGTCTACTTCCTGCAGGAGCAGGACATGTCGCGCTACGACGCGGTCAACTACATCTCGCACCGGATCGCGAAGGTCCCCGGCCAGTCGGGGCCGGGCGGGGGCGTCTCCGGCGCCGACGAGGACGCCCGCGAGGAGGAAATCGTCAAGGAGGGGCCGGCGGCGCTCGATGCCTATTGCGTCAACCTGAACGCCAAGGCCAATGCCGGGCGGATCGACCCGCTCATCGGCCGCGATGCCGAGATCGAGCGCACCATCCAGGTGCTCTGCCGCCGCACCAAGAACAACCCGCTCTATGTCGGCGATGCGGGCGTGGGAAAGACGGCGCTTGCCGAAGGGCTGGCGCGGCGCATCGAGCACGGCGAGGTGCCACAGGTGCTCGACGGGGCCACCATCTTCGCGCTGGACATGGGCGCGCTGCTCGCCGGCACCCGTTACCGCGGCGACTTCGAGGAGCGAATCAAGGCAGTGCTCGCCGAGATCGAGGCCCACGACAGCGCGATCCTCTTCATCGACGAGATTCACACGGTGATCGGCGCGGGCGCGACCAGCGGCGGCGCGATGGATGCCTCCAACCTGCTGAAGCCTGCGCTGCAGAGTGGCACGCTGCGCTGTATCGGCTCGACCACTTACAAGGAATACCGCAATTACTTCGAGAAGGACCGCGCGCTGGTGCGGCGCTTCCAGAAGATCGACGTGAACGAGCCAAGCGTCGACGAGGCGGTCAAGATCCTGCGCGGCCTCAAGCCCTACTACGAGGAGCACCACGGCGTGCGCTACACGGCGGAGGCGATCCGCACCGCCGTCGAGCTCGCGAGCCGCTACATCAACGACCGCAGGCTCCCTGACAAGGCCATCGACGTGATCGACGAGGTCGGCGCCTCGCAGCGGCTGCTGCCGGAATCGAAGCGGCGCAAGACGGTGGGCGTGAAGGACGTCGAGGGTGTCGTGGCGAAGATCGCCCGAATTCCGCCCAAGAACGTGAGCCGGGGCGACAAGACCATCCTGGAGAGCCTGGAGCGCG
>JAPPKP010000135.1:0-1270 GCA_028819955.1 Rhodospirillaceae bacterium
GCGCACGGCCCCTGCTCGACGATCCGGCCCTTGTAGATCACGTAGACGCGGTCGGCGAACTCGCGCACGACGCCGAGGTTGTGGGAGATGAACAGCACCGACGTGTGGTGATGCTCGACCAGCGCGCGCATCAGCTTGAGCGTCTGGGCTTGCACCGTCACGTCGAGCGCCGTGCCCGGCTCGTCCGCGATGAGCAGCGCGGGCTCGTTGGCGAGCGCCATCGCGATCATCACCCGCTGGTTCATGCCGCCCGAGAGCTGGAAGGGATAGGACTCGAAGACCCGGTCGGGGTCGTCGATGGAGACCTCGAGCAGCATCTGCGCCGCCCGCTCCCGCGCGGCTCGCTCGTTCATCGCCGGGTCCGCCCGCTTGAGCACTTCGTGGAACTGGGTGCCGATGCGGTAGACCGGATTGAGCGACGAGGTGGGGTCCTGGAACACCATGGTCATGCGGGTGCCCCGGAGCCGGCGGCGCTCCCGCGCGGACAGCCGGTCGAGATCGCGCCCCTCGAAGACCACGCTCCCGGAAATCCGCGCCGAGCGCAGCAGCTGCAGCAGGCCGAGGACGATGCGCGCGGTGACCGACTTTCCCGAGCCGGATTCGCCCACCAGCGCCACTCGCTCGCCCGGCGCGATGGAGAGCGAGATGCCGTGCAGCACCTCGATGTAGGCCTCGTAGGTCCTGAAGCCGAGCCTGAGGTCGCGGATGTCCAGCGTCGGCACCGTCATTGATCGGCCCCGAAGAGCTCGCGCAAGGCGTCGCCGATGAGGTTGAAGCCGAACACCGCCACCAGGATCGCCAGGCTCGGGAAGATGGTAAGCCACCAGGAATCGGGCAGATATTTCGCGCCGTCGGCCACCATCGAGCCGAGGTCCGGCGTCGGCGGCTGCACGCCGAGGCCGAGGAAGGAGAGCGAGGACGCGATCAGGATGATGAATCCGAGGTCGAGGGTCATCTTGGTGACGATGGAGGGGAAGCAGTTCGGCAGGACCTCGCGGAACATCACATGCAGGCGGGAGGCGCCGATCAGCTCGGCCGCGAGCACGTAGCCCTCCTCCTTCTCCCCCCGTGTCATGTTGTAGACGAGCCTCGCGTACCACGGCCACCACATGGCGGTGACAGCCAGCATGCCGTTGATCAGCGTCGGCTCCAGCACGCCCATGATCGACATGGCGAGGACCAGCGGCGGAATCGAGAGGAAGACGTCGGTCACGCGCATCAGCGCGAACTCGGTGTAGCGGCCGAAGTAGCCGGCGATCAGCCCGACCGT
>JAPPKP010000135.1:1370-3417 GCA_028819955.1 Rhodospirillaceae bacterium
GCATCAGCGCGAACTCGGTGTAGCGGCCGAAGTAGCCGGCGATCAGCCCGACCGTGACGCCCACGGGAACCGCGATGCCGAGCACCACCACACCCAGGATCAGCGAGATCCGGTAGGCGTAGATGATGCGGCTGAAGAGATCGCGCCCGACCAGATCGGTCCCCATCAGGTGCGGCCAGCGCGGCGCCTGATTGAAGTTGGCGAAGTCGACCACCGCGCCGCGATGCTCCGGGAAGGGCGCGATGAAGTCCGCGAAGATGGCGCAGATCAGGATGATGCCGATCAGGATCAGCCCGAGCAGCGAGAGCGGGTTGGACGCCAGGATCGCGAACGCCCGCCTCACGACGCCGTCCTCGAATAGCGGATGCGCGGGTTGATGATGGTGACCAGCACATCGACGATCAGGTTCATGATCAGGAAGGTGGCCGAGATGATCAGCACAGTGCCGACGATGGCATCCAGGTCCTTGCGTAGGATGACCGAGACGCCGTAGCGCGAGAGTCCCGGCCAGGCGAACACCGCCTCGACCAGAAAGGCGTTGCCGAGCATGGCCGCGAAGTCGAGCCCGATGATCGTGAGCGACGGAATGAGCGAGGGCTTGAAGGCGTAGCGGCGCGCGATGCGCCGGTCCGGCACGCCGTAGGAGCGCGCCATCTCGATGTAGGGCTTGTCGTAGGTCTCCACCATGTTGGCGCGGGTGAGCCGCGCCGTCTGCCCGATGCCCGACAAGGCGAGCGCGAAGGCCGGCAGGATCACGTGCCAGGCGGCGTTGCCGAACGCGCCGAGGTTGCCTGCGATCAGCGTGTCGAGAAACAGGAAGCCGGTGACCTGCTCGATGCTGTACGTGTCCGCAATTCGCCCGGCGATGGGGAAGAGCGGCAGGAAGTACGCGAACAGCAGCATCAGGATCACGGCCCAGACGAAGCTCGGCGCCGAGACTCCGAGCATCGCGATCATTCGGATGGCGTTGTCGATCCAGGTGCCTCGCCAGCGCGCGGACGCGATGCCGAGCGGCAGCCCGATCACGATCATCATCGCGCCGGCGACGAAGATCAGCTCCAGCGTCGCCGGCAGAAACTGCGCGATGTCCACCACCACGGGCCGGTTGGTGTAGAGCGAGATGCCGAGATCGCCCTGCGCGAGCTCGCTCAGGAAGTGCCCGTACTGGGTCGTGATCGGCTCGTCGAGGCGGAGCTCCGCGCGCAGCTTCGCGACCTGCTCTGCGGTTGCGCTCGGCCCGAGCGCGATGCGCGCGGGATCGCCCGGGATAACCCGGGCCACCGCGAAGATCAGCATCGAGACCCCGAGCAGGACGATGCACGAGATCCCGACGCGCCGTATGAAAATCAGGATCGTCGGCGTCACGACCCAACTCTAGCCCGCATTTCTCACCATGGTCATGGTCTGCGCGGCGCTCTCCGGCCGACAGAGTAGGAACGGCGCGCACCGCGATGTGGTGCATCGGGGAAGCGCCGTGACGCACGCTGTCGGCCGGAGAGCGCCGCCCTTCGGGTCGCGTCCAGGCGCCCGCCCGCGTCGCGCGGTACGCGCGCCTCCGGCGCGACGCGGGCCTCAACCGTATTCCCCGATACGCTTTTCGGCCCGCTCCTGGCGGATCGAACGCCTGGGCGCGACGCAGGCGTGACCCTGGTGAGAAGTACGGGCTAAACGACGGGGCGGGCAGGTCGACAGCATGCCCGCCCCGCCGCTGACCCTTACTCGGTCATTTCCATGAGGCGGAAGCTGAAGCCGAATCCGTCGAGGCCGAAGGCCATGGCCGGATCGCTCAGCGCCGGCACCTTGACCCGGTTCGACGCCGCAAAGACCGACTGCGAATCGTGCGCGTAGATGGTGGGCGAGATCGCGATCAGCCTGTCGTTGAGCGCGGAATAAGCCGCCGCCCGGTCTTCCGGCGTCGCCCCTGTGCGCCCGGCATCCAGCAGGCGGTCCACCTCGGCGTCATTGAGGTGCTCGGGCGACTGCCACGTCCCGGCCGCGCTGGAGTGGTACATGCCGTAGAGCAGCGTGTCGGTATCGCCGGTCACCG
>JAPPKP010000322.1 GCA_028819955.1 Rhodospirillaceae bacterium
ATCGAGGAGCTGATGCGCAACACGCGCAACAACCCGATCGAGGACCTCGGCATGCACCTGCCGCTGCTCTGCGATCGCTACGAGCTGCGCGACGACGTGATGCCGGGCGCCGGCCGCCATCGCGGCGGCATCGGCGTGATCAAGGTGCAGCGCTATCTCACGCCGGGCTTCCTCACCCACGAGGCAGACCGGCACGACGACCCGCCCTGGGGATTTCGCGGCGGCACCACCGGCAAGGGCGGGCGCCTCATCAAGTACAACATCGCCGAGCCTGACCGGATCGAGGACCTGCCGGCAAAGATCCATGGGCTGCGCAACCAGACCGGCGATTGCATCGGCTTCCTGGGCCCCTGTGGGGGCGGCTACGGTGATCCTCTGGAGCGGCCCGCCGAGAAGGTGCGCGATGACGTGCTGGACGATTTCTGCACCCGCGAGCACGCTTTTCGGGCGTACGGTGTCGTGCTCACAGAAGCGCTGGAGCTCGATCTGGCCGCCACCGAGGCACGGCGCGCCGAACTGGCGAAGCAGGTGGCTTAGGGCGGAGGACGCCTAGAGGCGGAAGCGGTCGCCGAGGTAGACCCGCCGCACCTCGTCGTGGGAGACGATGTCCGACGGCGCGCCTTCCATCAGCACGGCGCCTTCGTTGATGATGTAGGCGCGGTCGACGATGTCGAGCGCCTCCCGCACGTTGTGGTCCGTCAGCAGCACGCCGATGCCGCGATCCTTGAGGTGGGCGACAAGATCGCGAATCTCCGCCACCGCGATCGGGTCGATTCCCGATAGCGGCTCATCGAGCAGAACGAAGCGCGGCTTCGAGGCCAGGGAGCGAGCGATTTCGACCCGCCGCCTTTCGCCCCCCGAGAGCGCGAGCGACGGCGTGCGCCGCAGATGGGTGATCGAGAACTCGGCGAGCAGCTCGTCCAGCACCAGCTCGCGCTCGTCCCGCGCCGGCACGGAGACTTCCAGCACCGCGCGAATATTGTTCTCCACCGTGAGCCCGCGAAAGATCGAGGCCTCCTGCGGCAGGTAGCCCAGCCCGAGGCGGGCGCGGCGGTACATGGGTAGCCCGGTGATGTCGTGGCCATCGACGAAGACCCGGCCATAGTCCGCGGCCATCAAACCGGTCATCAGATAGAAGCAGGTCGTCTTGCCGGCGCCGTTGGGGCCGAGCAGGCCGACCGCCTCGCCGCGCTGGACGGTCAGGCTCAGGCCACGCAGCACCGGCCGCTTCTTGAAGCTCTTGCCCAGGTTCTCCGCGCGCAGGCCCGGGCTACCGGCGAGCACGACGGGAGTCGCGGAGCTTCCCTCGACGCCTGCGGTCACGGGCTTTCTCATGCGGCGATCATCCTGCGGTTCGCCACGCTCTACTCTTCCTCTTCGTCAGGCACGAACAGGCCCTGCACGCGCGTGCTGCCGCCGGAGACCCGGCTGACCCCGGTTTCCAGGTCCATGGTCAGCGTTTCGCCCTGGACGATGTTGTTGCCTCGACTCAGGAACACGCCGCCGGCAAGGTCGATGCGCCCGTTTTCGACGTCGTAGGTGCCGCTTTGCCCCTGCGCCGTCTCGTCCGGCGAGGAGATGACGACATTGCCCTGGGCATCGATGCGCGAAACCCCGAGGTTGCCTTGGCCGCCCTCGCTCTCGCGGTAATAGACGGTGAGCATGTCCGCATTCAGCACCAGCTCGCCCTGAACCGCGTTGACGCTCCCCTCGAAGACCGCGACGTTCTCCGACTGGCGCACCTCGAGCGTATCCGCGGTGATCTCGATCGCCTGGCTCGCATTGCCGGCGGTGACGCCTCCATCGTCCGCATCCTGTGCCGTGCCTGTGCCGGCCAGCATGATTGCCGCCAAGAGCACGGGCGCGACCGGACCGAGCCGCCACGAGCGCAGCCTCCGTTCGGGTCGGCTAGCCTTGGTTCTCATCGCCTTGCCTTCCCAACGCGTCATCGGCTCCTCCCAGCGCATGCGGCAACAGGGTCATCCGCACCCGGCCGCCGAAGGTCATGATCTCGCCCCGCTCAAGGAGCGCGAAGTTGCCGGCGTCGAGCAGCCCGTAAGGGCTCTCGCCGCTCACCGGCTCATCGCCTCTTGCGATCCCCGCCGGCAAGTCGATACGGGCCTTCGAGGTGCGGAACTCGTGACCCGCTTCGGAGCGAACTATCACGTCGCCGGAGAGGTCGAGCTGCTCGGCGTCGCGCTGGTAGAGGCCTTCGTTCGCCGTCAATGCCATCATGCTGTTTCGCGCTTGATCGCCGAAGATATCGGCTTCGATGCCGCTGAGATGCACGATGGGCGAGTCGCTTTCCGGCTGGAACGCCTCCGCCCCCCTCACGGCGAACGGGCGGTTCTTCGCATCGGTTCCTTGATAGCTGGCATTGACCATCGTCAATCTGCCGTCGACTTCCGGATCTTCGATCAGCGGGACGTGAATACCCTCCTCCCCACCGCTCAACAGCGGCCAGGCAACGACGAGGCCGAGCAGGGCCGCCGCCATTGCCGGCAGCAGGTAGCGCATGAGGCCGACGAATCCGCTGTAGCGTCCGGGCCGGCCGACGTTGCCGCCGCCATCCGCGCGATAGTGCCGGAGCCGGCCTGCCGGCACGGCGCCCTTTGCACCTCTATTCCGCTCCGCGCTCATGCCAGGCCCGCCCGCAGGCAATCATGGATGTGCACGACGCCCACGGGTCGTCTCGCCTCGACCACGAAGAGGCTGGTAATTTGACGCTCGTTCATGAGGTGAACGGCTTCCGCGCCGAGCGCACCGGCATGGATCGTCACCGGATCGCTCGTCATGATGTCGGTGATCGGCCGCTTCAGCAGACCGTCCTCCATGTGGCGCCTGAGATCGCCGTCGGTCACGATGCCGAGCAGCGCGCCCTGCGCGTCGGTCGCGCCGACGCAGCCGAGCCGCTTCGACGTCATGACGATCAGGGCCTCCGCCATCGAGGTTTCGGCGGGGACGAGCGGCAAGTCATCGCCCGCATGCATGATGTCGGCGACCCGGACCAGTCGGCGGCCGAGCTTGCCCCCAGGGTGGTAGAGCTTGAAGTCCTCGGACGTGAGCCCCTTGCGCTCCAGCAGGGCGACCGCAAGCGCGTCCCCCAGCGCCAGCATCATGATGGTGGAGGTTGTCGGCGCCAGACCGAGGGTGCCGGCCTCCGGCTCGTCGGGTAGTATCAACGTGACGGTGGCGGCGTCGGCCAGCGTGCTCGGCGCTCTCCCCACGATGGCAACGAGCGGGATGTGGAAGCGCGTGGCGTAGTTCACCAAGTCGGCGAGCTCCGGCGTCTCGCCCGAATTCGAAAGCATCAGCAACGTGTCCGCCTCGGTGATCATGCCGAGATCGCCGTGGCTCGCTTCCGCCGGGTGAACGAAGAGCG
>JAPPKP010000060.1:0-1886 GCA_028819955.1 Rhodospirillaceae bacterium
ATCGTTTCGCAGGCTTAACCACACTGGCATAGCGAGAGTAAGGCCAGCGGTCGATCACTGCAACGGGTATCGCCCTGAAGAGCGCGGGCCAGCGCCGCCACGCCGCGAGCGTCGGCAGGTTGTCCGCGCCGACGATCCAGACCAGCCGGTGCCGCGGAAAGCACCGTTTGAGCCGGGCGACCGTGTCGACCGAGTAGCAGGAGCCCAAGCGCCGCTCGATATCGCTAACGCGGAGCCGCCGGTCGCCCGCCAAGGCCCTTGCGGCGGCGAGGCGCTCCTCGAACGCCGCCATCCCGGCGCGTGGCTTGAGCGGGTTCTGGGGCGAGACCAGCCACCAGACTTCGTGCAGGCCCAGGCGCCTCAGCGCGAGAAGGCTGATGTGGCGGTGGCCCTCATGGGCCGGATTGAAGGAGCCGCCGAGCAGGCCGATCTTGCGCCCCGGCGGGCGTGCGCGCGGAGCGCCGCCCGGCACGGGCCGCGATCGCCGCCGGCGCATGGGCACGAGCGCAGTCAGGGGCGAACCTGCCCGTTGCCGTAGACCTTGTACTTGTAGGTGGTAAGTTGCTCGACGCCCACCGGCCCACGCGCGTGAAGCTTGCCGGTGGAGATTCCGATCTCCGCCCCCATGCCGAACTCGCCGCCGTCGGCGAATTGGGTCGAGGCGTTGTGCAGCACGATCCCGCTATCGACGCCTTCCATGAAGCGCTCGGCCGCTGCGCCATCTTCCGTGATGATGCTGTCGGTATGGTGGGAGCCATGCTCGTTGACGTGGTCAATCGCGGCATCGAGCCCGTCCACCACGCCGACCGAGATGATCGCGTCGAGATACTCGGTTCCCCAGTCGGCGTCGCCCGCTGGAACGACGCGTGAGTCCATCGCCTGCACGCGCGCATCGCCCCGCACCTCGCAGCCGGCCTCGAACAGCGGCGCGAGGATCGCGGGCAGCGTCTCCGCCACGGCGGCGTCGACCAGCAGCGTCTCCGCAGCACCGCAGATTCCGGTCCGCCGCATCTTGGCGTTGAAGGTCACGTCGCGCGCCTTCTCGGGATCGGCGGCGGCATGGACGTAGACGTGGCAGTTGCCGTCCAGGTGCGCCATCACCGGCACCCGGCTCTCCGCCAGCACCCGCTCGATCAGGGAGCGGCCGCCGCGCGGCACGATCAGGTCGAGCGCCTCGTCCATGCCGAGCAGGATGCCGACCGCGGCCCGGTCGGTCGTGGGCACCAGCTGGATGCACCCCTCGGGCAGCCCGGTCTCGGCGAGGGCCGCGCGCAGTGCCGCCGCGATGGCGCGCGAGGAATGCCAGCTCTCGGAGCCGCCGCGCAGGATCGCCGCGTTTCCAGACATCAAGCACAGGGCACCGGCGTCGGCGGTCACGTTGGGACGCGATTCGTAGATGATCCCGATGACGCCGATCGGCACCGACACCCGGCGGATGCGAAGCCCGTTGGGGCGTTCCCACTCGCCCAGCAGGCGCCCGAGCGGGTCGTCGAGGGCGGCCACCTGCTCGACTCCTGCCGCCATTGCCTCCACCCGGCCGGGATCGAGGGCGAGGCGGTCGAGCAAGGCGCCGCTCAGGCCGGACGCCTCGGCGGCCGCCATGTCCTTGGCGTTCGCCTCCAGAGTCGCCGCCTCGTCGTTGCGGATCGCCGCTGCCGCCGCCTCGAGTGCGCGCCGCCTCGCCTCGGCCGAGCTTGCCGCGAGCGTGCGCGCCGCAGCGCGTGCCTCGGCACCGAGCGCGGCCATCTCGGCGGCGATGTCCGGTTCCGTCTCGCGGCTCCGCGCCTGGGCTATGCTCACGGTCCTTGCTCCTCGTCGAGCACGAGATCGTCGCGGTGGATCATCTCGGCGCGGCCACGGTAGCCGAGGATCCGCTCTATTTCACG
>JAPPKP010000060.1:1986-29167 GCA_028819955.1 Rhodospirillaceae bacterium
CGCGGTGGATCATCTCGGCGCGGCCACGGTAGCCGAGGATCCGCTCTATTTCACGTGATTTGTGGCCGACGATACGGCGGGCATCGGCAGCCGAGTAGGCGACCAGGCCGCGGCCGGCCTCGCGCCCCTGCTCGACCCTGACCGCCACCGCATCGCCGCGCTCGAACGCGCCCTCCACCGCCTTCACGCCGGCCGGCAGCAGGCTCCGGCCTCGGAGCAGCGCCTGCCAGGCGCCGTCGTCGATAACGAGGACGCCGCGGGGCTCCAACGCGCTTGCGATCCAGCTCTTGCGGGCGGCGCGCGGCGTCGCAGTGGAAACGAACCAGGTCGAGCGGGCGCCGTCTTCCAGCGCGGCGAGCGGGCGGTCTACCGCACCCTTCGTGATCGCCATGTGGCAGCCCGCCGCCATCGCGTGCTTGGCTGCGGCGATCTTGGTCACCATGCCGCCGGCAGCACTCGGCGTGCCGATGTCGCCCGCCATCGCCTCGATCTGGGGCGTGATGCGCTCGACCGTGGGAATCCAGCGTGCGTCCGCGTCGTGCCGCGGGTCGCTCTCGTAGAGGCCGTCGACATCGGAGAGCAGGACCAGCAGGTCCGCACTCATCATCACCGCGACCCGCGCCGCGAGCCGGTCGTTGTCGCCGAAGCGGATCTCGTTGGTGGCGACGGTGTCGTTCTCGTTGATCACGGGCACGGTGCCGAGCGAGAGCAGCGTGTTGATCGTGCTGCGCGCGTTCAGGTAGCGCCGCCGCGCCTCGGTGTCCTCGTGGGTCAGGAGAATCTGCGCAACGCCGACGCCGTGGCGAGCGAGCGCCGACTGGTACGCATGGGCCAGCCTGATCTGGCCGCAGGCCGCCGCCGCCTGCATCTCCTCAAGCTTCAGCGAGTCTTGAGGGAGCCCAAGATGGCGGCGCCCGATGGCGATCGCGCCGGACGAGACGATCAGCACGTCCTTGCCGCGCGCGCGAAGTCGGGCGACGTCCCGCGCGAGACCGTCGAGCCAGGCTTCGTTGAGGGCGCCGGTCTCCGGGTCGGCGAGCAGCGCCGAGCCGATCTTGACCACGGCGCGGGACGCCTTGGCGAGCGAGGGCTGCATCATTTCAGGTCTTGGCCGGTGGCGCGGTGGGCGGTCGCGAGCACCTCGCGAATGCCCTCCCCTGCAACGCCCGAGAGCAGATGAACCGCAGCACCTGACGCAGCGGCGAGACACTGATGCTGCCGCTCGCGCTGGTCCTTGCCAAGCGCGTCCACCTTGTTCAAGCAGACGATCTCGGGCTTTGCCGCGAGGCCGTGGCCGTAAGCCTCGAGCTCGGTGCGCACGGTCCGGTACGCCTGCGCCACGTCCGCCTGCGTGCCGTCGACGAGATGGATCAGCACCCCACAGCGCTCGATATGGCCGAGAAACCGGTCCCCCAGCCCCGCACCACCGTGGGCGCCTTCGATCAGGCCGGGAATGTCGGCCAATACCAGCTCCTCGTCGCCCGCTGCTGCGACGCCCAGGTGGGGAACCAGGGTGGTGAAGGGGTAATCCGCGATCTTGGGCCGCGCCCGGCTGACCGCGGCGAGGAAGGTCGACTTGCCGGCATTCGGCAGGCCCACGAGCCCGGCATCGGCCAGCAGCTTGAGATGGAGCCTGATCCAGCATTCCTCGCCGTCGTCCCCCGCATCGGCGCGGCGCGGCGCGCGGTTGGTCGAGGACTTGAATTGCGCGTTGCCGCGCCCGCCTTTGCCACCCCGCACAAGCAGGGCGCGGGCGCCGACCTCCGTCAGGTCGGCGATCGGCACGTCGCCCGTCTCGGCGAGTATCTCCGTCCCTACCGGCACGCCGAGCACCACGTCGGTGCCGCGGGCACCGGCCCGGCATGCGCCCTGACCGTGCTCGCCGCGCCCCGCCTTGACGTGCTGGCGAAAGCGGAAATCGATGAGAGTATTGAGCCCGTCGACTGCCTCGGCGAAGACCGAGCCCCCGTCGCCGCCATCGCCGCCGTCCGGGCCGCCGCGCGGCTCGTTCTTCGCGCGCCGGAAGCTGACGCAGCCGCTACCGCCTGCGCCGCTCTGCACGTGAATCTTGGCTTGATCGAGAAACCGCATGACGCGGGTCCCTCGCGCGGTGCGCGCCCGCGGCCGGGCGCGCAGATGAGCGCGGCGTTACGCGCTCGGCTCGACCGAGACGACCGTCTTTCCGCCGCTGCGCCGCGCGAACCTCACATGGCCGCCGGTCAGCGCAAAGAGCGTGTGATCGCGCCCGATCCCGACGTTCTCACCGGGGTGCCACTTGGTACCCCGCTGGCGCGCGATGATGTTGCCGGGGATCACGGCCTCGCCGCCGAACTTCTTGATGCCGAGGCGTCGGCCCGCCGTGTCCCGGCCGTTGCGCGAACTGCCGCCTGCCTTCTTGTGCGCCATCAGCTCTTCTCCTCCGCCGGCTCGTCCGCAGGAGCCGCTGCAGTCTCTTCGGCCGGCGTCTCGGTCGTCTCGTCTGCCGGGGATTCAGTCGCCGCCGGCGCCTCGGCTGCCGCGTCGGCAGTCTCGTCCGCGGGCGGGGCGGCAGCCTCTTCTACCGGCGGCTCGGCCGGCTCCGGGGGAGACTCTTCGGCGGGCGCGGGTGCGGCCTCCTCGGCCGCCTCGACCTTGGCGGCCGGCTTCTTTCGGGTCCTCGGCTTGGCTGCAGCCTTCGCCCTCGTCGACCTCTTGGCCTCGGCGCCGGTTGCCTCTTCGCCTTCCGCCGGCGCGGCTTTCTTCTTCCGGCGCGCGCGCCGCTTCTGGCCCGCCGCCAGAATCTCGTCGATACGGAGCACGGTGAGTTCCTGCCGGTGCCCGCGCTTGCGCCGATGGTTCTTCCGCCGTTTCTTGCGGAAAACGATGATCTTGTCGGCGCGCGTGTGCTCGACGACCGTGGCCGCCACCCGCGCGCCCTCGACCAGCGGCTGCCCCAGCGAGACGGTCTCGCCGTCGCTCATGGCCAGCACCTCGCCGAGCTCGATCGCCTCGCCGGCCTCGGCCTTGAGCCGTTCCACCCGGATAACGTCCTCAGGCGCGACGCGGTATTGCTTCCCGCCAGAGCGAACCACAGCGAACATGGAGACCATCCGTGTTGGGAGGAGCGGGGCGCTCCCCGCAGCGGGCGCACTATAGGCCTGGCGTTCCCCGTGTCAATCAGGGGTGGGGATATCTCTCAGTCGGGCCAGCGCCGGTGCAGCCAGAGCCACTGCTCGGGCCGCTCGCGAATCCAATCCTCGAGGATTTGGTTGATGGCGACCATGACCAAGTGAATTCGTTCCTCCCGCGTGCCCTCCTCGGGCATGGCGAGCTTGGGATACACGGTAACCCGGAAGGTCGCGCCGCCCAGCCGTTCCGCCCTGATCGGCCAAATCGGGCAGCCGTAGCGCAGCGCGAATGTCGCCACGCCAGGGGCGGTCATGGCATCGCGGCCGAAGAAGGGAACCGGAATGCCGGAGTTGAGCTTCTGATCCACCAGGAGAGCGACGTGCCTGCCGGCTCCCAGCGCTCGCACCAGCTCCCGCGTGCCGTCCTGGCCCTTGGGCACGAGGTGCTGCATGACTGCACGTCTGAACCGCGAGATCATGCGGTCGACGAAGGGATTGTTCGCCGCCCTATAGAGGGCGGTTGCAGGAATTCCGCCCTGCTCCAGCGTGAGCGCGGAAATTTCCCAATTGCCGATGTGGCCCGAGAAGAAGATTCCACCGCTGGCAGAGCGTCTGGCCTCGTCCAGATGGGCGCGACCGATGAGCTCGATCCGCCCGCCCGGCGCGTCGACGGAGAAGCGGCGGAGATGCGGGTATTCGGCCGCGACGCGGCCCAGATGACGCCACATGCGCCGCGCACAGCGCCGAACTTCGGCCGGCGAAAGCTCCGGCAGCGCCCGGGTGAGGTTGTCGAGTCCCTGGCGGTGAACCGGAAACAACGGGCCCATGGTGCCGCCCAGCGCAGCACCGACGGCCGACGCCCATCCCACGGGCAGCGCGCCCAACAGCGCAAAGACGGCGTAAGCGGAGACGGCCTCGCAGACATGCCGCACCGCGCGCGCCGGCCCCCTTCTAGCCATGGCGGCAGCGCGCCACGAGCGGTGCCAGCAGCTTGCGAGGCTCTCCCGGCGCGCGCCAGGCGAGGGTTACAGGCAGCGTGCGCACGATCTCTCTCGCATCGGGCGGCAGGCGCACGTGGTCCTTCTCGGTCGTCACCGGCACGGCGTCCCGTTCTTTCGCATGCCGGATGATGGCCCCGATTTCTTCCGGCTTGTAGCGGTGGTGATCGGCGAAGGCATGGCGCGCGATCACAGTGCAGCCGTTCTCTGCCAGCGTCTCGAAGAACTTCTCCGGCCGCCCGATCCCGGCGAAGGCAACCACCGGCCGCTCACGCAAGGCTCGAATCTCGTCGCCGGGCACCAGATCGGCTTCGATGACCGGCATGTCATGCGGTCCGAGCGCTGCAACCGAACCCCGTCGGTCGTCTCCGATAAGCACCAGCCCCTGCGCCCGCCGCAGGCCTCTGGCGAGAGGTTCGCGCAACGGTCCGGCGGGAAAGACGCGGCCGTTGCCGAAGCCGGCTCCGCCATCCATCACCGCGAGGCAGAGGTCTTTCGCCAACCCCGGCGACTGCATGCCGTCGTCCATTATCAGCAAGTGTGCACCGGCGGATGCCGCAGCGTCCGCCCCCGCCGCCCGGTCGCGGGAGAGCCAGGTCGGCGCCGCCCGGGCGAGCAGCAGCGCTTCGTCGCCGACAGTGCGCGCGTCGTGGCGAGCGGGATCGACCCTGAGCGGGCCACGCTCACTGCCGCCGTACCCGCGCGTCAGGACATGGGGGCTGATGCCCTCCTCCGCCAGAAGCGCGGCAAGGGCGAGAACGGTGGGAGTCTTGCCCGCGCCGCCCACGGTGAAATTGCCCACGCAGATCACGGGCAATCCTGCTTCGGCGGACTGCACCAGAGCTTCGCGGCCCCGCGCGCACAAACGATAGAGCCAGGAGAACGGCGTCAACGCGGCGGCAGCGAAACCGCCGCGCTCAGACGCCCAAAACGCCGGCGCGCGCATCGCGGCCGCAGGGTTCGAGATGGTCGCGAATCAGGCCGAGAGCCGCTTCGGCTGCACCGCCGAGGCTGCTTGCGGCCTCGTGCGCGGCGGTCGACCGGGCGGACCGCGCGCTCTCGTCGGCGAGCAGGGCGCGAACGGCGCAAGCGAGCGCATTAGCATCGCTCACCCGGCCGACCGCATCGGCGTCCTCCAGCGCGGCATACGCCTCGGCAAAGTTCTCCGTGTGCGGGCCGGCCACAAGCGCACAATCGAGCCGCGCGGGCTCCAATGGGTTGTGCCCGCCGTGGGGTGCCAACGAGCCACCGACAAAGGCAATTTCGGCGAGGCGGTAGACCAAGCCGAGCTCGCCCAGCGTGTCGACGAGATAGATGGCGGTGGATGGTGCGATCGCCCCGTTCGCCGAGCGCCGGGCGGTGACAAGACCGCGGCGCTCCATCAGCTCGGCTATGGACGCGCTCCGCTCCGGGTGTCGCGGCGCGAGGATCGTGAGCAAGTCGGGGAAGGTTCGACGCAACGAGGAGACCGCCTCGGCGACGGCTTCCTCCTCGCCCTCGTGGGTGCTTGCCGCGGCCCAGCAGGGCCGGCTGCCGATGGCTCGTCTGAGGGCTGCCACGTCTTGCGCATTCGCTGGCAGCGGCGCCGCGTCGTTCTTTAGGTTGCCGTGGACCGCTACGTTGCGCGCCCCAAGTGCTCGAAATCGCGCCGCGTCCGCTTCGGTCTGCGCCAGGACTCCGGCGAAGGCCGCGAGCAATGGCCGGCTCAGGTGCGGCATCCGCCGCCAACGCGCGGCGGAGCGATCCGACATGCGCGCGTTGACCAGCAGCATGGGGACATCGCGTGCGGCGGTCTCCAGGATGAGGTTGGGCCAAAGCTCCGATTCCACCCAGACCGCGAGGTCCGGTCGCCAGTGCCGGGCGAAGCGCCGGACCGCACCCGGCCGGTCGACCGGCGTGAATTGGTGGCACACGCCGTCCGGCATGCGCTCGTGTAGCAGTCGCGCGGAAGTGACGGTGCCGGACGTGATCAGCACGCCGACATCGGGCAGCGTTTCGCGTAACCGGTCGATCAGCGGCAGCAGGGACAGGCTCTCGCCGACGCTCACCGCGTGCATCCAGGCCAGCCTGCCCTCGGGCCGGGGCAGGCTGGGCCGCCCGAGACGCTCCCCAAAGCGCTGCTCATCTTCTTTGCCTTTGCGCCGACGGTGGGCGAGCCAGGCATCGACCACCGGCGTGGCGAGCAGGCTGGCGCAGCGGTAGCTGCGCGGCGTGATCAGCGCTTCGATCATGGGCGCGCGGCGGCCGCCGCCGCACCGGCACGACCTTCGCCCGTCCGCGCGGCGTGTTCGGCCGGCTCGATCGGCGCCGCGCCCACCATGCGGTCGGCTTCGGCGGTAAGGGCGTTGAGCCGCTCTTCCAGGGTCTGGCGGGCCTCCTCCAGCGCGGCCCTGTCCGCGTCTGCGGCCACATAGAGCGGCGGTCCCCACAGATAGACGCCGCGGCCGAAGGGCAGTGCGATCACGAAGCGATCCCAACTGTTCGCCACCGCGCGTCGCGAGACTGCATAGGTGATCGGCAGGATCGGCGCCCCGGAGAGACGCGCCAGCGCGATGATCCCGGGCTGCACGCGCATCCTGGGGCCGCGCGGCCCGTCAGGAGAGATGCCGAGATAGCCGCCCTCCTTCAACAAACGTAGCGACGTGCGAATTGCCGAAGTACCGCCCCTGGCGGTAGAGCCGCGGATCGCCGCCACGCCCAGGTGCCGCACGGCGCGCGCGATGTTCTCGCCGTCGCGGTGGCGAGAGATCATGACGTGGATCGTTCGCTCTGCCTGCCAGCCATGCGGCGCCAACATCAGCCGGCCGTGCCAGAAGGCGGAGATGAAGGGCCGGCCCGCGCGCAACAGCGAATCGGCGTCTTCGCGGCCGTGGGTCTGCCAGCGGGTCGTCGCGTAAACCAGACTCACATAACGAACGTAGAGCCACACGAGCACAGCACGCCCGAGCCGGCTCCGCGCGATGCGCTTGCCGAGCGCCATGCCTACTCGGCAGCCATGCCTGCGGAAAACTGCATGGCGTGAAGCCGCGCGTACACGCCGTTCGCCGCCAACAGCGATCGGTGCGTGCCCGATTCCGCGAGCCTGCCGTCTTCCAGCACGTAGATCCGGTTGGCCTCCCGGACCGTGGAGAGGCGGTGGGCGATGACGAGGGTCGTGCGGCCCTGCATCAGGTTCCGCAATGCGTCCTGCACCTGCCGCTCCGACTCGGCGTCGAGCGCGCTCGTTGCCTCGTCAAGCAGCAGGATGGGGGCATCCTTGAGCATGGCGCGGGCGATGGAGAGCCGCTGCCGCTGGCCGCCGGAAAGCTTGACTCCGTGCTCGCCGATGATCGTGTCGTATCCGTCGGGGAGTTCGTCGATGAAGCGCGCGGCGCCGGCGGCGCGGGCCGCGGCTTCGATATCATCGTCGCTCGCACCGATCCGACCGTACGCGATGTTCGCTCGGAGGCTTTCGTCGAAGAGCACCGCTTCCTGGCTCACCAGCGCCACAGCGTCGCGCACGCTTTCGATCGTCGCCTCGCGGACGTCGATCCCGTCGATGCTGACCGTTCCTTCGTCCACGTCGTAGAGCCGGGGGATCAGGTTGAGCACGGTGGACTTGCCGGCGCCGGAGGGTCCGACCAGGGCGACCGTCTCACCCGCCGGGATGTCCAGCGTCACATCGAGGAGCGCGGGTGCGCCATTTGGGTAGGTAAAGCTGACGCGATCGAGCGCGACGGCGCCGCCCGTGACCTTGAGCGGGCGTGCATCCGGGGCCTCGGCGATGCGGGGCTTCGTATCCAGCAAATCGAACACCCGCTGGCTGGCGGCAAGGCCCTCCTGCAGGCTGGCGTTGAGATTGGCGAGGGCCTTGAGCGGCCGATAGGCGAGCAGCATGGCGGTGATAAAGGCGAAGAAAGCGCCTGGGGTAAGGGCGCCCTCGATCACCTGCCAGCCGCCGTAGAGAATCAGCACGGCGATGAAGATGCCGCCCAGCGTTTCCATGATCGGCGTCGCGGCGGCACGGACCCGCTCCTGCTTGAAGATCAGGCGGAAGACGCTCTCGATCAGGCGGTCGGTGCGCTCCGCTTCGAAGCGTTCCCGGTTGTACGCCTTGACGTGGCGGGCTCCCTGAAACGTCTCGTTCAGCCGCGCGGTGAAGAGGCCCAGCTCCTTGAGCGCCGACGTCGAGACCCTGCGCATGCGCCGTCCGATCTTCGTGATCGGGTAGATCGCAATGGGAAAGACGACACAGGCAATTAACGCGAGCTTCCAGTCCTTCTCGAACATCACGCCGACCAGGAACAACAGAGTCAGGGAATCCTTGACCACGCCCGTGAGCGCGTTGGAGACCGCGCTGCGCATCATGTTGACGTCGTTGGTCAGCCGCGAGACCAGCCGCCCGGACGCCGTGTCATGGAAAAACGCGAGGTCGAAACGCAGGACGTGGGCGAATATCCGGCTCTGCAGTTCGGCGATGACGCGCTGGCCGACGAACGCCATCAGCACCGCCTGCCCGTAGGTGGCCGCACCCCGGATCAGCGTGATCCCGATCACCGCGATGGGCACCACGATCAGGAGCGTGCGGTCCTTCTCGAGAAAAATCTGGTCCAGCACCGGCTCCATGAGGTAGGCAAGCGCCGCCGTGGAGCCGGCGGCAAAGGCCATGCAGAGCACGGCGAGCGCGAGCCGGCCCACGTGGGGGCGGACGTGATCGCGCACGAGGCGGACCAGCAAGTGCCTCGTCGAGCCTGGGCTAAGGGACGGGTCGGGTCGCTCCACGGCTTTCGCCCGGTTCAGGCGCCAACGCCTAAACGCTTGAAATCGACCCCATAGCATGGCCGGGGCATGGGCTCCAATCGTAGCATACCCCGCGAAGAAGTGCCGTCGGCGCTCAGCGGCCCGCCACCGTCATGCCGTCGATGCGCACCGTCGGGCTGTTGACCCCATAGCGGAACTCGAGATCGCTGGCCGGCGTCAGATGGAGGAACATCTCCTTGAGATTGCCGGCGACGGTGACCTCGCTCACTGGATAGGCGATCTCGCCCTGCTCGATCCAGAAGCCCGCCGCACCCCGGCTGTAGTCGCCGGTCACCATGTTCACGCCCATGCCGATCAGCTCGGTGACGTAGAGGCCGCTTGCGACCCCGCCGATCAGCGCCTCTCTGCTCTCGGCGCCGGGTTCCAACCAGAGATTGGTGCATGAAGGCGAGGGCGGTGCGCTTGCGCCCCGGGAGGCATGACCGGTGCTCACAAGCTCCAGCTGGCGCGCCGAGCGGGAATCGAGCAGCCAGGTTTGCAGCACGCCGTCGGCCACGATGGCGCGCCGCTTCGACGCCACTCCCTCGCCGTCGAAGGGGTGCGAGCGCAATCCCCGCGCCCGGTGCGGGTCGTCCACGACGGCGATGCCGGGTGCAAACAGATGGGTTTTCAGCGCGTCCTTCAGGAAGCTGGTCCCGCGTGCGATCGACGGGCCGGAAATCCCGCCGGCAAGGTGGGAGAGCAGCCCGCCCGCGATCCGGGGGTCGTAGACCACCGGAACCTGCCCCGATTGCGCCTTGCGGGCGCCAAGCCGGCGCACCGCGCGCTCGCCGGCGCGGCGGCCGACCGTCGCGGGGTCGTCCAGGTCGGCCTCGTGTACCGTCGACGACCAGTCGTAGTCGCGCTCCATCGCCGTGCCCTCGCCGGCCAGCGCCGCAGCGCTCACCGAGAACCGGCTCGTGGTGTAACCGCCGGCGAAGCCGCCGCTGGTCACGAGCGTCGCCTCGGACCGGCCCCAGCTCGCACTCGCACCATCGGAGTTGGTGACGCCGGCGACGGCGCGGGCGGCGTCCTCCGCCTCCGCGGCGCGGGCCATCAGGCTCTCCGCGTCGGGCTCGCTCGCATCGACGAGATCGAGGGAGGGCCAGTCCCGGGCGAGGAGGGCCGGATCGGCGAGGCCCGCGTAGGGATCCTCGGGCACCGAGCGCGCCATGACGATCGCCCGCTCGGCGAGCGGCCCGAGCGTGCTTTCGGCGAGGTCCGTGGTGGAGACGATGGCCTGGCGCTCGCCAACGAAGACGCGGAGACCCAGGGTGCGGCCTTCCGCCCGCACCAGCTCCTCCGGCTCCCCGAGCCGGTAGCCTGCATCGAGCGCGCTGCCGTGGACGTAGAGGGCATCTGCGGCATCGGCGCCGAGCCGCCGCGCGCGCGCAATCAGCCCCTCCAGCAGGGTGGCGGACTCAGCCGCCTCGTGAGTTCCCATGATCGGAGAGGCGCAGCCTTGGTCGTTGCGAAGCGGCCGGAAGAAGCCGGTCAAACCCGGAAGAAGCCGGAACGAATGCGCCGGTTCTTCTCGAAATACTGCTGGTGGTAGTCCTCGGCCATCCAGAACTCCGCGGCCGGCTCGATCAACGTCGCGACGGGGTGCCCCGCAGCCACGAGCTTCGCCTTGCTCGCTTCTGCGGCCTCCTTCTGCGCTTCCGAGCCGCAGAAGATGACCGAGCGGTACTGGGTCCCGACATCCGGCCCCTGGCGGTTCACCTGAGTCGGGTCGTGGACCTGCCAGAACAGCTCCAGCATCCGCTCGTAGCTCACCCGCGCAGGGTCGAAGACCACCCGCACCACCTCCGCATGGCCGGTCTGACCGCTGCACACGTCGTAGTAGCCCGGCTCGGCCGTGTGGCCGCCCGCGTAGCCGACCGCCGTCTCGACGACGCCTTCGACCCGGCGAAACGCGGCCTCGACGCCCCAGAAGCAGCCCGCCCCGAAAATCGCCGTCTCAGTCATCTCGCCCTCATACCCGTCTCTTCCTTGTGTGTTAGATAGCACCTCGCGGAGATGCGGCAAACAAAAGCGGCAGGAGTCACGGCATGGTGAACGGAGTTGAGACGGCGAGCGACTACGAGGCCTACCGCAAGCGGGTCTTCGACTTCCTCTGGCGGGAGGTCGAGCCCAGGGCCAGCGAAATGGAGCGCACGGGCACGTTCCCGCAGGACGCGCTCTTCCCGCAGTTCCGCGATCACGGCCTCTTCGGCGCCGTGATCCCGGAGGAATACGGCGGAATCGCGTTGAGCTGCTCCCAATACCTGCCGCTGCTTGCCGAGTTCTCGAAGGTCTCAGGCGTCGTGCGGGTCCTGCTGCATGTCCACAACACCAGCGCGCGGGCGGTCGTCGCCTACGGCACCGAGGCGCAGAAGCAGGCGCTGCTGCCGGCGCTCGCCACCGGCAAGCAGTCGCTCACCTTCGCCATCACCGAGCCCAACTCCGGGAGCGGCATGGATGTCGGCACCCACGCCAGGCGCGAGGGCGACCGCTGGATCGTCAACGGGGCGAAGCACTACATCACCAATGCCGACTTCGCCACGGGCCACCTGATCTGCTGCCGCACAGGCGCGCACGGAGATCGCCGCGGGCTCACCGCCCTGGTGGTGCCCACCGGCGCGCCCGGCTTCACCATAGAGCCGATGCCCGACATGATGGGCAACAACGGCCCGCCCCACGGCATCCTGCGCTTCCAGGACACGCCGGTGCCGGCGGACAGCATGGTGGGTGCCGAGGGCGACGGCCTCGACGTCTTCCTGGGCGAGCTGGAGCCGAGCCGCGTCTTTGTCGCCGCGAGCTCGCTCGGCACCGCCGAGCGGGCGCTGGAGATCGCGCTCCATTTCGCGGGCGAGCGCATCACCTTCGGCAAGCCCATCGCCGCCCGCCCCTCGGTGCAGTCCGAGCTCGCGGACATGGCCCGGGACGTCTATGCGCTGCGTCTCATCCTCGAAGACGTCGCCGCCAAAATCGACCGCGAGCAGCCGTGCGCGGTGGAGGCCTCGATCGCCAAGCTGTTCGGGCTCGAGACCGTGATGCGGGTGACCGACAAGGCGATGGATGTGGTTGGCGGGCGCGCCTACTTCACCGACTACCCTTATCCGCTGGAGCGTCTCTACCGCGAATGCCGGATCAACATGCTGGAGGAGGGCACGCCTTCGATCCAGCGGCTGGTCATCGCGCGCAGCCTGCTCAAGCAATCGGTGCCGCTAGACATCGGCACGCTGGGCGCGCCCTATCAGCCGGCGGGCACCGATCCGGCACTCGGCGATCGGCCGCCGCATGACCTCACCTACGCCCACGCGGAGGAATAGCGGCGGAGCTCCGCTCCGGGGGGCTCAGAGCGATGGACCGTGCGCCGCGATCAGGCGCTCGGCCTCGGCCAAATCCTCTTCGCGGTTGGCGTTGAAGAACGGGTCCACCGGAGCGCAGGGGAAAGCGACCTCCACCAGCCGGTGGCTCGCGGTCCAACGGTCGATCTTGCGTTCGCCCTGCTCCACCAGGGCGGCGCGCAAGTCCGCGCGGAGCTCCACCGGCCAGAGCCCGAACACCGGATGCGCCCGCCCGCCCGAGGCGGCGCAGGCAAGGTCCGCGCCCGCAAGGTCGCGGGCCTCCACCATCGTCTCGACCAGATCGAGGGGCAGGAACGGCGCATCTGTGGCGAAGCTCGCCACCAGCGGGTGGTGGGGCGCATTCTCCGCAGCCCACTCGAGCGCGGTCAGGATGCCAGCGAGCGGCCCGGCGTGGCCCTCCACCACATCGGCCACCACGGGCACCTCATAGGCCGCGAAGCGCGCGGGATCGCCGTTGGCATTCAGGATTAGCGGGCCGACCTGGGGCGCGGCGCGTGCAATCACCCGTGCGAGCAGGGTCTCGCCGGCGAGCGGGCGCCGGCACTTGTCGCCGCCGCCCATGCGCCGGGCCAGGCCGCCTGCAAGCAGGACGCCCACGACCGCCGTCATGGGCAGCGTACTCCTCTATGCCGTCGTCTCGCGGGTGCTGCCATTCCTTGATGGTCGCCGGTTTGGAGGTGCTTGAAAAGCGCCCTGGCTTTACTCATCTCACGCTGTAGCGAGCGCGCGGCTCCATGGCATACTGGTGCCGGGCTTGAGGAGACGGCCGATGCAGACCGACAGCCACATTCTTGACGACGTCGCCCGGGTCGCCACCGGGGCCATGGGGGCTGCGAGCGGCCTCAAGGGCGAGCTCGATGCCATGGTCAAGCGCCGCCTCGAAGGAATCCTGGCGCACATGGACCTGATCCCGCGGGACGAGTTCGACGCCGTCAAGGAGATGGCGGCGCGCGCCCGAAGCGAATCGGAAGCGCTGGCCGAGCGGGTCGCCCAGCTGGAAGCGAAGCTCGCAGCGGCCGAGGGCGCCCAGCAGGCCGGCGCCGGGGAGGCGGACGATGGACGATAGGACCCAGACCGAGCTGGAGGCCGCCGCCTTTCGCACGCTGGTTGCGCATCTGCGCAAGCGCACGGACGTTCAGAACATCGAGCTGATGAACCTCGCCGGCTTCTGCCGCAATTGCCTCTCCAAGTGGTATCGCGCCGCCGCCGAGGAGAAAGGCCTCGACATGGACCTGGAGGAGGCGCGCCAGCAGGTCTACGGCATGACCTACGCGGAGTGGAAGGAGCACTTCCAGACCGAGGCGACGCCCGAGCAGAAGGCTAAGTACGCCGAGGAGGCCGCCAAGCACGGCTTCTGATTGGCCCCACTCTTCCCCTGGTGTGAGGTTTCGAACGAGCCGGACCGCGAAGCGGGCCGGAGCGCGCGACTGCGCGCCGCGCCGAATGGTGCGTAAGCCAAGCGAGCGCCCGGCGCTTGAGGGAGATGAATAGGGCCGCCGGTTGCGGATGTACGGCCGGCGCCTGTAGTAAGGTCGCGTTCGAGGCGCCGGGCTGCAATGCCACGCGCGACTTCCTTCGAGAGCGAGGCCGTCGATGACGAAACCGGTTGGTGTCGGGTTCTTAGGCTCGCAATTCGTGAGCGGGATTCACGCTCGCGCGCTGGTGCGCAACCCCAACGCGAGGCTCATCGGCGTGGCATCGCCCACGCCCGGAAATGCCGAGGCCTTCGCCTCCACTTACGGCTTGCCCCACCACTGGACCGACCACCGCCCGCTGCTGGAGCGCGACGATATCGACATGGTGGCCATCGGCACCCCCAACGACACCCACTGCCCGCTGGTGCTGGATTGTGCCGCCGCCGGCAAGCATGTCGTGCTGGAGAAGCCGATGTGCCTGAGCATGGCCGAGGCCGACAGCATGGTCGCCGCCTGCGCCGATGCCGGCGTGCTCTTCATGTATGCCGAGGAGCTGTGCTTCGCGCCCAAGTACGCACGCATGAAGTCCCTACTCGATGCCGGGGCGCTCGGCCGCCCGACCCTCATCAAGCAGTCCGAGAAGCACGACGGCCCCCATGCGCCCCACTTCTGGGATGTCGATCGCGCCGGCGGCGGCGTGGTCGCGGACATGGGCTGCCACGGCATCGCCTTCGCCCGCTGGATGCTCGACCGCGCGCCGATCGTCTCGGTCTACGCCCAGCTCTCGACCCAGGTGCACGGTGACAAGACCAGGGGCGAGGACAACGCGCTGCTCATCCTCGAGTTCGAGAACGGCTGCTTCTTCCTCAACGAGACCAGCTGGACCAAGCCCGGCGGCATGGACGACCGGGCCGAGGTGCATGGCTCCGAGGGCGTGGCCTATGCCGACCTGCTCCACGGCAACTCCATTGAGACCTACAGCCGCGGCGGCTACGACTACGCGGTCGAGAAGGGCGGCGAGACCACGGGGTGGAGCTTCACCATCTACGAGGAGGAGTGGAACTACGGCTTCTGGGGCGAGTTCGACCATTTCGTGGATTGCGTGCAGAACGGCACGGCACCGCTGGTGACCGGGGAGGACGCGCGCGCCGTGCAGGAAGTGCTGTTCGCGGCCTACGAATCGGCCCGCACCGGTGCCAAGGTCGCGCTCCCCTTTAGGAGCGACGCGGCCAAGCCCTGGGACCTGTGGCGGGGCGGCACGGGATAAGGGGGTGCGCATCACCGTCCTCCCGGATCGGGAGGCGCTCGATCGGGCAGCGGCGGACGTCATCTGGGAGGCGGCCCGCGCCAAGCCCGACCTGCTGATCTGCCTCGCGAGCGGGGGGACGCCGACGGGCACCTACGCGCTGCTGGCCGACGCGCCCGAGCGGCTGGCGGACGCGCGCTACATCCAGCTCGACGAGTGGGCCGGTCCGGGCCCCGACGACCCGGCGAGCTGTGCCGCCTACCTGGAGCGCACAGTGCGCGGCCCCCTCGCGGTGCCGCCGGAGCGCTGGATCGGCATTCGTGGCGACGCGGAGGACGAAGCCGCTGAGTGCCGGCGGGTGGCAGCGGCGTTGGAGGCCACCGGGCCCATCGATCTCTGCATCCTGGGGCTGGGGCTGAACGGGCATCTGGCGCTGAACGAGCCGGCGGAGAGCTTCGACCCCTTCTGCCACGTCGCTACCCTCTCCGAACGATCGCGCACCCACCCGATGCTGGTCGGGGCCGCCGCCCCGGTCCGCCACGGCCTGACGCTCGGTCTTGGCGATATCCTGCGCGCCCGCCGCATCCTGCTCATTGTCTCCGGCGCCGCCAAGCGGGAGCCCCTCGCGCGGCTTGCGGCCCGTCGCGTCACGCCGACACTGCCTGCGTCGTTCCTGTGGCTGCACGGGGACGCCGTCTGCCTCTGCGACAGCGACGCCGCGGCCGACATCGAGCACGACGACGCCGAACCATGAGTTCCTGCGCCATCGGCGTCGACATCGGCGGCACCAAGATCGCGGTCGGCGCTGTCGATGCGGCCGGTGCGGTGCATGCGCGGCGGACCATCGCGACCGACGCCGAGGCGGGCTTCGAGGCGGGGCTGGAGCGGCTCACCCGGGCCATCGACGAGACCCTGGCCGAGGCGGGCATCGATGTCGCCACGCTTGCGGGCATCGGCCTCGGCTGCCCCGGCCCCTTCGACGAGGCGACCGGGCGGATCGAGAATTTCGGGGATTATGTAGGAAAGTGCCGAAGGGTCACTGACTGGGCGGCCGCAGGCGGTCCCGCAACTCGACTTGGTAGACCCGTAGCACCTGCGCTACCTCCGTGCCGTGCTGGTATGCCGTAGCGCGGACGCGGCGCTGAAACTCCTCATCCTCCGCAAAGACCTTCTCCACGTACGCGACGCACAGATCGAAGACCTCGAATTCCTCCTTGCCCGCCGCCTCGGCTTCAAGGTCGGGCGCATGACCGCCCGCCCATGCGCTCGCGTCACCCGTCGCGGAGATTTCCCGGCCAAAGTCGCTGAGCTGGATAGGGCTTGCCGAGACAGTCGCGGGCGGGGTGGGCAGGCGCCGGAATATCTCGGCAAGTGCGCCGCGCACTTCCTTCATGAATTCCTTGAAGGCGTCGCGGTCCGTATTGACCGCGCCGACCCATTTGCCGAACTTGAAGACTGCCGCCGTCGCGGTGATGACGATAGTTAGGCCGCCCCCGGCGGCCACGCCGATCATCCAGTCGTCCATGGTGTCTCCCCCGAATTCGCCGGATTCGGTCTTGACACACTCGGCACTCTCCTGTAAGATCGGATCATCTTAGGGAGGCGACAGCGATGACCAAGGCACCCGGCAAATCCCACCGCGAAGGCATCTCGCTGATCGAGATTATGCGGCGGTTCCCCGACGATGCAACCGCCGAGGCGTGGTTCGTCGAGCGCCGTTGGCCCGATGGCGTCCACTGCCCGCACTGCGGATCGGTCAACGTGCAGACCGGCGCGAGGCACAAGTCCATGCCCTACCGCTGCCGTGAGAAGGAATGCGGCAAGCGCTTCAGCGCGAAGACCGGCACGGTCATGGAAGGCTCAAAGCTCGGCTTCCAGGTGTGGATGGTTGCCACGTACCAGATGACGACCTCGCTCAAGTCCGTGAGTTCGATGAAGCTACATCGGGACTTGAACATCAATCAGCGCAGCGCGTGGTTCCTGGCGCACCGGCTGCGGGTCGCACTGGCCGATGAGGGGGGCGTGTTCTCCGGTCCCGTCGAAGTTGATGAGACCTACGTCGGCGGGAAGATGAAGAACATGCACGGCGACAAGCGCCGCGAAGCCCGCAACAAGCCCGATTACGGCAAGACCATCGTTGCGGGCGCGAAGGATCGCGCCACCGGCGCCGTGCGCGCCCAGGTGATCGAGGCGGCGGACAAAGAGACCCTGACGGCCTTCGTCGGCGCCCACGCGGCCCCTGACGCCGCGATCTACACCGATGAGGCCCGCGCCTACAGCGGCCTGCCCAACCGCGAGACCGTCAACCATTCGGCTGGCGAGTACGTCACCGATGACGGCGTGAGCACCAACGGAATTGAGTCTCTGTGGTCCATGTTCAAGCGCGGCCACGTCGGCACGTTCCACAAGATGTCGCCCAAGCACATGGGCCGGTACGTCGGGGAGTTCGCCGGGCGCCACAACATGCGGGACCGGGACACCATCGACATGATGGCCGCGGTGGCCGATGGCGGAGTTGGGAAGCGTCTGCGCTATCGGGAACTGATCGCCGATAACGGCCTGTCGTCCGCCGCGCGGACCGCATGACGCCCAACTTCGCGTCCGGCACGGTCTGGACGGGCGACAACCTCCCCGTCATGCGCGGCATGAACGACGCCTGCGTTGACCTGATCTATCTCGACCCGCCGTTCAACAAGGAGCGGGACTTTGAGGCTCCGATAGGCTCGCAGGCAGCGGGCGCCGCGTTCAAGGACGCATGGACACTGGACGATGTTGACGTGTGCGAGCACGGGGAGCTGGCGGACAGGAACCCGGCGGCCTATGCGGTGATCGAGGCCGCGCGCCTGACGCGGGGCAAATCGCTCCAGTCCTATCTGATCTTCATGGCCGTGCGGCTGATCGAGATGCGGCGCCTGCTAAAGCCCGATGGCAGCATCTATCTTCACTGCGACGATACGGCGGGGCACTACCTCAAAGTGCTCATGGACGCCATTTTCGGCGGCGGCCACTTCCGCAATGCCATTACGTGGCGACGTGCCACGGCGCACAACGATCCTGGGCGGTACGGGCGGATTTCCGATTACCTGCTGTTCTACACGGCGGGTGAAAAGTGGACATGGAACGATGTCCGCGAGGAACCGGACGAGAGCAAGATTGAGAAAGCATACCCGCGAGTGGACGAGGACGGCCGCCGCTACCGTTCCGCCGACCTCACGGGAGCGGCCCACGGCACGTCGGGTGGCGAATCTTCGCGCGAGTGGAAGGGCTACGATGTCGCCTCGCGCGGGCGCGTGTGGTCGCCTCCCAAGACTGGCACCTACGCCGACTACATCGAGGAACACTTGATCCCCGCCTACAAGGCCATCGCCGGGGTGCATGACAGGCTTGCCGCGCTCGACGAGGCCGGGCTGATCGTGCATCCCCAAAGGGGATTCTGGCCCGGATTGAAGCGCTACGCCGATGCCGACATGGGGAAGCCGCTTCAGGACATCATTTGGAAGCCGACCGGGCTGACTAACTACAACCGGAAGGAGCGGACAGGCTATCCGACGCAGAAGCCGGTGGCGTTGCTCGACCGGATCGTGAAGGCGTCGAGCAACCCCGGAGACATGATCCTCGATCCGTTCTGCGGGTGCGCCACGGCGCTGGTAGTCGCTGATCGCCTTTCGCGCCGATGGGCAGGAATCGACCTATCGCCGCTCGCGGTCAAGCTGGTGGACGAGCGGATCGCCGAGGATCGCGGCTTGTGGGGCGGCGCCACGGTCCCTGACGGCCCACCAGCGCGCACCGACCTTGGCGACCTTCCGAACTACCGGACGCACCGGCATCGCCTGTACGGCGAGCAGGAGGGCGTCTGCGCGGGCTGCGAAACGCACTTCCCGTTCCGCGTCATGGACGTGGACCACATGCTGCCGCGCGTGAGGGGCGGAACGGACCATCCCGACAACCTTCAGCTTCTCTGTTCCGGCTGCAATCGGAGCAAGGGCGGCAAGACGATGGCCGAATGGAGGGCCGCGCAATGACTCACCTTCTCCCGGTGCTGGCACTTGCGGCAGCGATGGTCGCCGGCGAGGCACCCCAGGCGGGACCCGCTGCCGAGCAAGCGCCGCCGGCGCGCGTCATCTTGGGCGTAGATTGCCGCGAGCCGCTCATGGTGAGCCTGCCCGATGACGTGCTTACCGAATGCGAGGGGGAAGCGCGATGACCACCAAGCCGAAGGCTCGCGAGGTCGAGATTGTCAGCCCGGACTACCAGCCGAGCGCTGCGGAGCTTGAGGAAGACGTGCGGGTTGAAGCGACGTTCGATGAGGCGGTGGACGCGCTCACCCGGCCCGTGAGCATCCGCTACGTGGACAGCCCGAAGGACGCAGAATGAGCGGACTTCGGGAATTATATACTTGACTGAAAGTCCGCACGCCCCTATGATGGAGTCATCAAGTTAGCGCAAGGGGTTACGGTCATGGCGAAGGCACCTGGGAAAGCTCACCGCGAGGGTATCAGCTTCATCGAGCTCGCCGACATGTTCCCCGATGAGGAAACGGCGACCAAGTGGTTCGAGTCCCTGATCTGGCCGAACGGTCGTCATTGCCCCCGCTGCGGTTCGGTCGAGACTTCCGAGGCGGCGGCCACGTCCGGCCTGCCCTACTACTGCTCGGGCTGCCACAAGCCGTTTTCGGTGAAGATCGGGACGGCACTGGAGCGGTCCCGTGTTCCGCTGCGCAAGTGGGCCATCGCCATCTATTTCGAGATGGTCTCGCTCAAGGGCGTTTCGTCCATGCGGCTGCATCGCGACTTGAAGGTTACGCAGAAAACGGCATGGTTCATGCAGCAGCGGATTCGCGAGGCGTGGGCTGGCAAGGGTGAGGCGATGATGGCCGGTCCCGTCGAAGTCGATGAGACCTACGTGGGCGGGAAGATGAAGAACATGCACGGCGACAAGCGCCGCGAAGCCCGCAACAAGCCCGATTACGGCAAGACCATCGTTGCGGGCGCGAAGGATCGCGCCACCGGCGCCGTGCGCGCCCAGGTGATCGAGGCGGCGGACAAAGAGACCCTGACGGCCTTCGTCGGCGCCCACGCGGCCCCTGACGCCGCGATCTACACCGATGAGGCCCGCGCCTACAGCGGCCTGCCCAACCGCGAGACCGTCAACCATTCGGCTGGCGAGTACGTCACCGATGACGGCGTGAGCACCAACGGGATTGAGGCCCTATGGGCCGTGATCAAGCGGGCGCAGAATGGCGTCTACCACAAGCTGAGTCCCAAGCATCTGCATCGCTACGTCGCGGGCTTCGCGGCCAAGCACAACATCCGGGACGCTGACACGCTGGACCAGATGGCTTCCGTCGTCGCCGGGATGGTGGGCAAGCGCCTGATGTACCGCGACCTGATCGCGGACAACGGCCTATCCTCGGGGGCGCGGACATGACCAACGACGAAATCAAGGCGCAGATCGGTCAAGCTGCCATCGAGCGGAAGGAATGCCTTGATCAAATGTCCTGCTACAAACGGCGATTGGACGACGCCGCTCATAAGCTCCGCCAGTTGTTGAATGATCGGGGCAACCCACTGCATGAAGACAATCAGCGCTTCCTGCATCTTGAGACAGACCCGCGACTCGATGCGCAAGGCTTTGTGGAAGCCAAGACCCGCGCGGAAGAACTGACGGCTTTCCTGAAACAGCACAACGCCCTCTAGGCGGCTATGGCCGCCAACTGGGCGAACCGCACCCTGTTTCACGGGGACAATCTCGGCTTCCTTCGGGCGATGAACAGCGAGAGCGTGGACCTGATCGCTACGGACCCGCCGTTCAACAAGGGCCGGGACTTCCATGCCACGCCTGACAGCCTCGCCGCCGGCGCCCGCTTCCAAGACCGATGGTCGTGGGAACGCGACGTTCACGAGTCGTGGACGGATCAAATCACGGACGATCACCCAAGGCTCATGGAGGCGATTGAGTCGGCCCGTTATGCCCATTCGGACGGGATGGGAGCCTATATGTGCTTCATGGCTGTGCGCCTACTGGCCATGCACCGCGTGCTCAAGCCGACCGGCTCCATCTATTTGCACTGCGATCCCACGGCCTCGCACTACTTGAAGGCCGTCATGGACGCGATATTCGGGTGCGAAAATTTCCGGTCGGAAATCATTTGGAAACGGACGGGATCGCACGGTGGCGCGAGCCGCTGGGGGCCAATCCATGACACGATTTTGTTTTCCGCGAAGAGTCGGAAACAGACTTGGAATCGGACGTTCCAGCCATACAGCGAGGATTATCTGCGCTCTCACTACAACCACAAGGATAAGCGAGGGCGCTACCAGCCCGTTAGCTTGACTGGAACTGGCACGCGAACTGGCGAATCCGGCCAGCCTTGGCGGGGAATCGACCCGACCGCTGTGGGGCGACATTGGGCCGTGCCGAGTGCGGCGCTGCAAACGGCATTTCCTGATCGCGACGTTGATGGTCTCACGACGCAACAGCGATTGGACCTGCTAGACGAAGCGGGTTTGATCCACTGGCCGCCGAAGGGTCGGGTTCCGCGTCAAAAGCGGTACGCCCACGAAAACCCCGGTGTGCCTCTGCAAGACATCGTGACAGACATCAACCCCGCGGGGGGGGGAGCGCAAGGGCTACCCGACGCAAAAGCCCTTGGCGCTCTATGAACGGATGATCCGCGCGAGCTCGAACGAAGGCGACGTTGTGTGTGACCCATTCGCGGGTTGCGCGACGACTCTGGTGGCGTCGGAGCGGTTGGGCCGACAGTGGGTCGGTATGGACATCTGGGAGGGCGCGCACCGGCTTGTTGTCGAGCGGCTGAAGGATGTCACTGGATTGTTCGGGGAAGTCACCTTCACGGCGGAGCCGCCGGCGCGGACAGATGACGGCGAGACCGCCGCGCCGTATCTCCGCGTCAAAGAGCGGGTGAAAGAACCCGAGGGTCCGCGATGGTCGCGTGCCGAGATGTATGAACACCTGATCCGCCAGAACGGGCCGGTCTGCCAAGGCTGCGACCGCACCTTTGACGATCCGCGCTACTTGGAGCTCGACCACAACGTCCCGCGCTCGGACGGTGGGATTAATCACATCACGAACCGGATTCTGCTGTGCGGTCCATGCAACCGGCTCAAGAGCAACATCTACACGTTGAGCGGCCTGCGCCGCGAAAACACGAAACGGGGTTACATGCCATGACTGACAAACCGACGCCGAAGGTAGAAGTGCTGAATCCGCGCTACGCTGGCGCTACGCCTGAAATGGTGGCGCTCGCGCTCTTGCGACACAAGCCGGATGAGGATGGCGGGGAGGAAGTATCCCCGATCATCGACGATCCCGGCTTTCAGTCAAATATATAATTCCCCGGACTTCGGCACTTTCCTACATAATCCCCAGAATTTCTATACCCTCCCCGGCTGGGAGGGGAACGACATCGTGAGCCCGCTCGTCGCCCGCTTCGACACGCCGGTGCAGCTCGTCAACGACGCGGATGCGGCGCTGCTGGGCGAGGCGCTGGCCGGCGCGGCCCGCGGCGCCCGCGTCGCGCTGATGCTGACCATCGGCACCGGCCTCGGCGGCGCGGCGCTGATCGACGGCGCGATCCTGCGTGGCGCCGCGCGCGACCATCCGGAGATCGGCCACCTCATCGTCGACCCAGCCGGGCCCGAGTGTTACTGCGGCAGCCGAGGCTGCCTCGAATCCCTCGTTGCCGGGCCGGCGCTCGCACGCGCGGGCGCCGCGTTCGGCTATGCGGACGCCGAGGCCGTCTTCACCGCCGCCGAGGCCGGAGCGGAGCCGGCCAGGGCGATCGTCGACCGCAGCACGGAGGCGATGGAGACGGCGATCTGGAGCCTCGTCCACACGCTCCTGCCCGAGGTGATCCTCATCGGCGGCGGTATCGGCGAGCGCCACTTCGCGCTCTATCGCGAGGCCGCAGAGCGCGCCATCGGGCGCGCCGTGCTCGCACCCGCGGGGGCGATTCGCGTGGTGAAGGCCGCGCTCGGCAACGATGCTGGCATGGTGGGCGCAGCGGCGCTGATGCTCGACCGTGCCTGAGCCCAGCAGGCTGCGCGCCACGTCTGCACCGGACTTCGACGCGATCGTGGTCGGTGCGGGCTTCGCCGGGCTCTACATGCTCCATCGGCTGCGCTCGATGAGGCTCTCGGTGCGCGTTCTGGAGCAGGGCGGCGGGGTCGGCGGCACCTGGTACTGGAACCGCTATCCGGGCGCCCGCTGCGATCTCGACAGCGTCGAGTATTCGTACCAGTTCTCCGATGCGCTGCAGCAGGAGTGGCGCTGGACCGAGCGCTTCGCCACGCAGCCGGAAATCCTGCGCTATCTGGAGCATGTCGCGGACCGGTTCGACCTCCGCCGCGACATCCGCTTCGGCGCGACCGTCACCGAGGCGGTCTTTGACGAAGCGGCCGGATGCTGGCGCATCGCCACCGACGACGGCACCCGGCTCAACGCCAGCTATTGCATCATGGCGACCGGGTGCCTCTCCGTCCCCAATCGGCCGGCCTTCGACGGCTTGGACCGATTCGGCGGCGAGTGGTACCACACCGGCGCCTGGCCTCATGAGACGGTCTCCTTCGCCGGCAAGCGCGTCGGCGTGGTCGGTACCGGCTCATCGGCGGTTCAGGCGATTCCCGTAATTGCGGCGGAGGCCGAGCACCTCACCGTCTTTCAGCGCCAGGCGAGCTACTCGATCCCTGCCCGCAATGCGCCGCTGGGCGATGCGGAATACGCCGCCATCAGGACGCGATACGGGGAGATGCGCCGCCGGGCGCGGGAGACGCCGAGCGGCTGCTGGTGGTCGGCCAACCTTGCGGCTGCCGCGGAGATGAGCGCCGAGGAGCGCGAGCGCGAGCTTGAGGCCCGATGGCGGACGGGCGGCCTCTGCTTCTACGGCGTCTTCAAGGACGTGCTGGTCAATGCCGAGGCGAACGATATCGCGGCGGACTTCCTCCGCAGCAAGATTCGCGCGCAGGTCCGCGATCCCGAGGTGGCCGCCCTGTTGACCCCGCGCTCCGTCGTCGGCTGCAAGCGCATCTGCCTCGATACCGGCTACTACGCGACCTTCAACCGCCCCAATGTCACGCTGGTCGATATCAGCGACGGGCCGATCGAGGAGATCACGCGTACCGGCCTGCGCACCGGCGGCAAGGAATACCGACTGGACACCATCGTCTTCGCCATCGGGTTCGACGCGATGACCGGGCCGCTGCTCAGCATCGATATCCGCGGCGCCCGCGGGCAGCCGCTGAAGGCGAAATGGGCCGACGGACCGCGCACCTACCTCGGCCTCGCGATCGAGGGGTTCCCCAACCTCTTCACGATTACGGGGCCGACCAGCCCCTCGGTGCTCGCCAGCATGGTTCCCGCCATCGAGCAGCACGTGGAGTGGATCGCCGACTGCATCGCGCATGCGCGTGCACACGCCCACCCGCGCATCGAGGCGACACGCGCGGCAGAAGCCGAGTGGATTGCCCATCACGATGAGGAGGCCGGCCGCACGCTCTTCCCCGCCTGCAACTCCTGGTACGTCGGCGCCAACGTCGACGGCAAGCCGCGCCGTGTGATGCCCTACACGGCCGGGTTCTCGGCTTACGTGGAAAAGTGCGATGCGGTTGTCGCCAAAGACTATGAAGGCTTCTCGCTGAGCCCCACTTGAGCTGCGCTCGTTCCCCGCCGCGTGCTCAGATGGCCGGGTGCGAAACCCGGCCGATCCGCGCTACACTCCCTGAACGCAGACAAGCGGCCACGGGCCATGAACACCTCTGCGACAGGGAGAAAGACGGGGAACGGCGGCGGCGCCACGGCGGTGCCGGACGTGGACGCGGTCGTCGTCGGCGCTGGTTTCGCCGGCCTCTACATGCTCCACCGGCTGCGCGGGATGGGGCTCTCGGTACAGGTCTTCGAGCGAGGCAGCGGCGTCGGCGGCACCTGGTATTGGAACCGCTATCCCGGCGCCCGCTGCGATTCCGACAGCGTCGAGTATTCCTATCAGTTCTCGGACGCGCTCCAGCAGGAATGGCGGTGGACCGAACGCTACCCCGGGCAACCGGAGATCCTGCGCTACCTGGAGCATGTGGCGGACCGGTTCGACCTCCGCCGCGACATCCGCTTCGAGACGACGGTCACCGAAGCCGTCTTCGACCATGCGGCGGGATGCTGGCGGATCGCCACCGAGGACGGCACGCGGCTCAGCGCCACCTATTGCATTATGGCCACCGGGTGCCTCTCCGCCGTCAACCGCCCGGCCTTCGACGGCTTGGACCGTTTCGAAGGCGCCTGGTACCACACCGGCGCCTGGCCCCACGAGAAGGTCTCCTTCGCCGGCCAACGGGTCGGCGTCGTCGGCACCGGCTCATCCGCGATCCAGGCGATCCCGCTGATCGCTGCGGAGGCCGAGCATCTCACCGTCTTCCAGCGCCAGCCGAACTACACCATACCCGCTCGCAACGGGCCGCTGGACGAGGCGGAGTACGCTGCCGTCAGGGCCAACTACGGAGAGCTGCGCCGGCGCGCGAAGCAGACGGCGACGGGCTCATGGTGGCATCCGAACCCGGCGACCGCAGCCGAGATGAGCACCGAGGAGCGCCAGCGCGAAATGGAGGCCCGCTGGCAAAAGGGCGGCCTCAGCTTCTACGGCGTATTCGACGACGTGCTGGCCAATGGCGAGGCGAACGGCATCGCAACCGAGTTCATCCGCAGCAAGATTCGCGAGCAGGTGCGCGATCCCGACCTGGCGGCGCGGCTCTCGCCGCACTCCTACATGGGCTGCAAGCGCATCTGCCTCGATACCGACTACTACGAGACCTTCAACCGGCCCAACGTGACGCTGGTCGATATCAGCGACGCGCCGATCGAAGAGATCACGCCCGCCGGCCTTCGCACCGGCGGCAAGGAGTACGCGTTCGACACCATCGTCTTCGCCATCGGCTTCGATGCGATGACCGGTCCCCTGCTCAGAATCGACATTCGCGGCGCAGGTGGGCAGCCGCTGAGGGAGAAGTGGGCCGACGGGCCCCGGACATATTTGGGAGTTGCGGTCGCGGGCTTCCCCAACCTGTTTACCGTCACGGGACCCACCAGCCCGTCGGTGCTCACCAGCATGGTCCCCACCATCGAGCAGCACGTCGAGTGGATCTCGGACTGCATCACCCACGCGCGTGCCTGCGGGCGCCCGCACATCGAGGCGACCCGCGAGGCGGAGGACGCGTGGATGGCTCACCATGAGGAGGTGGCGGCGACGACGCTCTTCCCCTCCTGCAACTCGTGGTATGTCGGCGCCAACGTTCCCGGTAAGCCGCGCACGGTGACGCCCTATACGGGCGGCTTCTCGACCTACATCGAGAAGTGCGACGCGGTTGTCGCCAACGGCTATGAGGGATTCACGCTGACCGCCGCACAGGCGGCCGTCACGTAACGCTCTACCCCTCCCCGCGCCATCCTGGCGGCGGATCGCAGGGCTCCGTGCCCATGTCGGCGGGTACGGAGATTTCGATCAGGTCGAAGGTCTCCGAGGTCGCGACCTCGTTGTGCGGCGTGCCGCCGGGGATATAGAGCGAATCCCCGTCCTCGATGCGGATGGTCTCGTGCTCGAAGGCGAGCTCCACCCAGCCGTTCAGCATGTAGACGATCTGCCCCTCGCAGATGTGGGTGTGCCAGCCGGTCGGCCGCGTGAGCCCGACCTTGGCCGAGGTGATCTGGGCGCGGATGCGGCCTGCGCTCGCCGCGGTGACGCCGAGGTCGCGGTAGGTCATGAAGTCGCGCCGCCCCGGCACGAAGGTCGGGTCGTCCTTCCTCACGAGGGTGAACGGAGACTCTGGCGTGGCCGGGCTTGCAGCCTCAGCAGTCTGGGCCTTGGTCATGGCGCGGGCTCCTTTCCGCCGCCCCGCGTTCAGAGCGTGTTGTGCGTGCCGTCGCAGTGCGGCTTGCTCCCGGTCCTCTTGCAGCCGCAGAGCCACGCGGTCTCGCTTTCTTCGGCGGCGAAGACAATGGGGCGGATGTCGGTGACCTTGTGGGAGCCGTCGCAGAAGGGTTGGGTCTTGCTCAGGCCGCAGGCGCACCAGGCGTAGTTCTCTCCGGCGACGAGCTCGGTTTCGTAAGGTTCCGCCTGGGCGACAACGGGTTCGCTCATGGTGGGTTACCTCGACAGTCTGCAGGGTTCGGATCGGCGAACTTCACTCTAACGGCGTGCCCAGTACCGAACAAGGCCGCCCTGTCGGTAACTGTCGGTAACACGGGATATGTCCGGTCCATGTACCAGATGATCTGTCCGGTT
>JAPPKP010000372.1 GCA_028819955.1 Rhodospirillaceae bacterium
AGCGGTCAACTCATCTGGTACATAAACCGGTCAACTCAAAATGTGCTCGACAGCAGCAAAAACGGCGAAATTCCAGGAAAATCCGCGAGAGAATCGCGGGCCGGCGAGAGCCCGAACGTGTATCGTAGCGCCGGATTCGGCGGGTGCGGAGAGACCTCCATGAACGTCTTGGTCGTGGGCTCGGGCGGGCGCGAGCATGCCCTCTGCTGGCAGCTCGCGGCATCCCCCCTGCTGGGGGCGCTCTGGTGCGCGCCGGGGAACGCGGGTATCGAGAACGAGGCGACCTGCGTTGCGCTCGACCCCATGGATTTCGACGGGCTGGCTGCCTTCTGCCGCGAGCAGGCGATCGACCTGGTCGTGGTGGGACCGGAGGCGCCGCTCTGCGCCGGCCTGGTCGACCGGCTGGAGGCCGACGGCATCGCCGCCTTCGGCCCGCGCGCTGCCGCGGCGCGGATCGAGGGCTCGAAAGGCTTCATGAAGGACCTCTGCGCGCGCCACGGGGTGCCGACCGCGGCGTACAAGAGAATCGGCTCGCTGACGGAGGCCGAGGCGGTCATCGCCGAGCTGGGCGCACCGCTGGTGGTCAAGGCGGACGGGCTCGCCGCCGGCAAGGGTGTCGTGCTCGCGGAGACGGAAGACGAGGCGGTTGAGGCGGTGCAGGCGGCGCTGGGCGGCGCCTTCGGTGAGGCCGGTGCGAAGCTGGTGATCGAGGAGATGTTGGTCGGCGAGGAGGCAAGCTACTTCGCCCTGGTCGACGGCGAGACCGTGCTGCCGCTGGAGACCGCGCAGGACCACAAAGCGGTAGGCGAAGGCGACACCGGGCCCAACACCGGCGGCATGGGCGCCTACTCGCCAGCGCCCGCGATGACGCCGGCGCTCTGTGAGGAGACGCGGACGAGCATCGTCAAGCCGCTCGTGCGCGGACTTGCGGCGGAGGGCACGCCTTATACCGGCGTCTTCTACGCCGGACTGATGCTCACCGCCGACGGCCCGAAGCTCTTGGAGGTCAACGCCCGATTCGGCGATCCCGAGTGCCAGGTGCTCATGCCCCGGCTCAAGTCCGACCTCTTGCTCGCGCTGATGGCGGCGCACGATGGCGAACTCAAGGAATTCGACCTGCGCTGGCGCGATGAGGCCGCGCTTTGTGTGGTGCTCGCCGCGGAAGGCTATCCGGGCGCCTACGAGAAAGGCAGCGCGATCCGCGAGATCGACGCGGCGGAAGACCTCGATGACGTCATGGTGTTCCATGCGGGAACAGCGCGTACCGATGCCGGAATCGTCGCTGCAGGCGGACGCGTGCTCGGCGTGACTGCGCTGGGAGCGGGCGTCGCCGCAGCACAGAGCCGCGCCTACGAGGCCGTCGAGCGCATCGACTGGCCCGAAGGATTTTGCCGCCGGGATATCGGCTGGCGGGCGGTCTAAACCGAATGGCTTGCTTGGCGAAGCGGGACGCGGCCCTATAATCGAGTTCGATGACCAACGAGAACCGACCGCTCGAGAGCCAGGACCCGGTGCGGACGCGCGCGCCGCATAGCGCCGGTCTCAGATTCTTGGGCGTGACGCCGCTCCGCCCCTGCCCCTACCTGCCGGGGCGCCGAGAGCGTTCGATCGTCACCCCGCTCGCAGGCCCCCGCGCCGTCTCCGCTTACGACGAAATGCTGCGCGGAGGCTTTCGCCGCAGCCACCTAGCCGCCTACCGTCCGGCCTGCCCCGGCTGCCGGGCTTGCGTCTCCGCACGGGTCCGTGCCGACACGTTCGTGCCGAGCCGCTCACTGCGCCGGGTCATCGCCCGGAACGCTGGAATCGCGCTTAACGTATTGCCAGCGCTGGCGCGACCCGATCACTACACCCTGTTCAGGCGCTATCTGGCGGCGCGGCACCCGGACGGCACGATGGCAGCCATGGGGCGCGAGGGCTACGGCGCGCTCGTGGAAGAGAGCGCGGTCGAGACCCGCCTCGCCGAGTTCCGCAGCCCGGGGGGACGGCTCTACGGCGTCTGCGTGTTCGACGTCGTGGCCGACGGGCTGTCCGCGGTCTATTCCTTTTATGAGCCCACGCGGGTCAAGGACAGTCCGGGCAGCTACATGATTCTCAGGCTCGTGGAAGAGGCGCGCGCGCGAGCGCTGCCCTACCTCTATCTCGGCTACTGGATCGACGGCTGCGATAAGATGGACTACAAGGCCCGCTTTCGCCCGCTCGAGGTGCACGGCCCGGAGGGCTGGACCATCCTCGACGCCCGGCCGGACGGTCAGGGCGTCTCGGACCATTGACCGGAACCATCGAAGGGAGACCTTAGGACATGAGCACGAAGATCGGACGACGCAGTCTTCTCAAGGGAACGGCCATCGCGGGAGCGGCCGTGGCGGCTGCAGCGGCATCGAACTTTCCCGCTCCTGCCATCTCGCAGGGCAAGATGCAGCTCAAGCTGGCCACCTCCTGGCCCAAACAGTTCCCCGGCCTCGGCACCGGCGCGCAACGGCTCGCCGACCGCATCACCGATGCGACCGAGGGACGGATCGAGGTCAAGCACTATGGCGGCGGCGAGCTGGTGCCGCCCCTCGGCTGCTTCGATGCGGTCTCCGAGGGCGCTGCGGACATGTACCACTCCGCCGAGTACTACTGGCAGGGCAAGTCCAAGGCCTTCAACTTCTTCGCAACCGTCCCCTTCGGGCTCACTGCGGACGAGGTCAACGCGTGGATCTACCACGCAGGCGGCCAGGCGCTCTGGGACGAGCTCGGCGCCGACTTCAACGTAAAGCCGCTGATGGCCGGCAACACCGGCGTCCAATGGGGCGGCTGGTTCAACAAGGAGATGAACACGCTCGAGGACTACAAGGGCCTCAAGATGCGCATGCCTGGCCTCGGCGGCGAGGTGCTTCGCCGCGTCGGCGCGAACGCCCTGCTGCTGCCGGGCGGCGAGATCTATCCGGCGCTGGAGGCCGGCACGATCGATGCCACCGAGTGGGTGGGGCCGTGGAACGACCTTGCGTTCGGATTCTACAAGGTGACCAAATTCTATTACTGGCCCGGCTTCCACGAGCCCGGCACGATCCTGAGCTGCGGCATCAACAGGGGCGTGTGGGAAAGCCTGAGCGCGGCGGATCAGAGCCTGATCGAGAGCTGTTGCGCCGCCGACAATGCGACCATGCTGGCCGAGTTCAACGCGCGGAACGCCGGCGCGCTCGACACGCTCATCAACGAGCACGGCGTGCAGGTGCGGCGCGCTTCGGACGAGATGTTGAAGGCACTCGGAGAGCAATCGGCTCAGGTGGTTGCCGAGGTCGGCGCCGAGGGCGGAATCACCCAACGCGTCTACGAGAGCTTCTCCGCCTTCCGCAAGACGGCGGTGCCGTA
>JAPPKP010000248.1 GCA_028819955.1 Rhodospirillaceae bacterium
ACCACCTGCGCCGGCCTCTGGCGCTACCTCGTGGGCGACACGGTGACCGTGGTCGAGCGCGATCCCCCGCGCGTTCTTGTTACCGGACGGACGAGCTACATGCTCTCCGCCTTCGGCGAGCACGTGATCGGCATCGAGGTCGAACAAGCCGTGGCGGTGGCCGCGCGAGCGATCGGCGCGACCGTCAGCGATTTCGCCGCCGGAAGCGTGTTTCCGGACGAGACCGGCACGCGCGGCGGTCACCTCTACGTCGTCGAGCTGGGGGCGGAGCGCGGTGCGAACGGCCTCGACGCCGCGCGGCAGGCGCATTTCGCCGCCGAGCTGGACGCCACGCTCTGCCGCCTCAACGACGACTATGCCGCCCACCGCGCTGGCGGCTACGGCATGGACGCGGCACGCGTGCGCATTCTTCCCGCCGGCGGCTTCGCGGCCTGGATGAAAAGCCGCGGCAAGCTCGGCGGGCAGAACAAGGTGCCTCGCATCATCAACGACCCGAAACTCTTCGCCGCATTGCGTCGCTTCGCCGATGCCTACGGAGAGTCTCCGCGATGAAGGGTCGCGGCGCCACCACACGCCTCCTGATGATCGAGGACGACCGGGCGCTCGCCGAGATGGTCGCCACCTATCTCGGCCGCGCCGGGATGACGCTCGAGAATCGGGAGAGCGCCGCGACGGGTCTCGCGGCCGCGCTGCAAGGCGGCTACGACGCGGTGATCCTGGACCTGATGCTGCCCGACGGCGACGGCCTGGAGATTTGCCGGGCAATCCGCGCCCGCTCCGACGTGCCGATCCTGATGCTGACGGCGCGGGGCGAGGAGGCCGACCGTATCGTGGGCCTGGAGATCGGCGCCGACGATTACCTTCCCAAGCCCTTCAACCCGCGCGAGCTGCTGGCCCGGCTGCGCGCCATCATGCGCCGCCGCACCCCGGGCAGCCGGACTGCTGCGGGAGAGACGCTGCGCTTCGGCCGGCTCGTCATCGACCGCGCGGCACGGCGGGTACTGGTCGACGGCGAGGAGAGAACGCTCACCGGCCACCAGTTCGACCTGCTGTGTGCGCTGGCCGAGAGCGCGGGCCGCGTGCTCAGCCGCGAGCAGCTCATGGACCGGGTGCGCGGCGAGTCGTTGGAAGCCTTCGACCGCAGCATCGACGTTCACGTCTCGCGCATCAGGGCGGCGATCGAGGACGATCCCAAGAACCCGCGCCGCATCGTCACCCTGCGGGGCGCCGGCTACCTCTTCGTCCGCAGCCAGGACGACGACTCGTGAGGCGGCGCCTCTTCCTCCAGGTCTATCTGACGCTGCTCGGCATCATCGTGCTCTTCGGCGTGCTCGCCGTCGTCGGCTGGTGGCTGACACACGATGAGAGCCCGGACGCGGACTTTCGCCGGAGCGTGGGTGCGCTCCTGGTCGAGCTGCTGCCGCCGCCGGGCGCGTCGCGGGCGGAGACCGACGCCGCCCTCGCGCGCCTGGGCCGAGACTTCGATGCCCGCATCAGCGTCTTCGGGCCGGAGGGCGAGTTGCTCGGCAGCCTGGGCCGGCCCTTGCGAGCGCCCCAGGAGCGACCCTCGGGCTCGCGCAAGGGCGAGAGCAAGGCCTTCGTGTTGCCGCTGCCGGACGGCCGCCTCGTCAAGGTCCGCCCCAAGCGCGACGGCGTATTCCACGCGCCGGCGATTGGCTTCCTCGCAGCGCTCGGCATCCTGGCGTTCGCCGTCGCCGTCGGCGCCTGGCCCCTCGCCCGCCGCCTCGCGCGGCGGCTGGAGCGCCTGCAGGCCCGAGTCGAGGCCCTGGGCGCGGGCGATCTCGCCGCCCGGGTCGATGTCGAAGGCAAGGACGAGATCGCGGCGCTGGCCCGCAGCTTCAACCAGGCGGCGGAGCGCATCCAGGCCCTCGTCGAGGCCCAGCGCGACACGCTCGCCGCCGCGTCCCACGAGCTGCGCTCCCCCCTCGCCCGCATCCGCATGGCGGTGGAGCTCCTGGCGGAGAACGGCGACCCCGCGCTGCGCCGGCGCATCGAGCGCGACATCGAGGACCTCGACGAGCTGATCGAGGAGATTCTGCTGGCGAGCCGCCTCAGCACCCTGGAGCGGCCCGCGCATCGGGAGCGCATCGACCTGCAGGCGCTCTGCGCCGAGGAGGCTGCGCGGGTCGGCGCCGCGTTCGAGGGCGAGCCGGCGACGGTGGCGGGCGAGAGCCGGCTACTCGCCCGCCTGATCCGCAACCTGCTCGACAATGCCGCGAACCACGCGCCGGGAAGTCCCATCCAGGTCGAGCTGGAGGTGCACGAAGGCCATGCCCTGCTTCGCGTGCTCGACCGCGGCCCCGGCGTGCCGGAGGCGGAGCGCGAGCGAATCTTCGAGCCCTTCTATCGCCGGGAAGGCAGGCGGGAGGATCAGGACGATGACCGGGGAGTCGGTCTCGGGCTCAGCCTGGTGCGCCAGATCGCGCGCCGTCACGGTGGCGATGCGGCCTGCCTGCCGCGCGACGGTGGCGGCGCCTGCTTCGAGGTGAGCTTGCCAACTGGAGAGCGTGATACGGCGTCATGACGGCCGCACAGGCAATAACCGATCCGGCCAATCCCAAGAATTATCCAAAAAATGTGTTGACAGACCTACGAGACTTGGCGTCTCCTACCATAGATTGCGGTCATGTCGCCCTAATACGCGATATGTCGTGTGGGTAGTGACTGCGCACATTTTCAAGTTGGTCGAGTTTTGGAGGCCCCATGCGCATCGAGCGCCACTATACGACGGAGAACGGATCGCCCCGCGAGGAGTTGGCGTACCGCACGACCTCGTGCGAGATCCGCAATCCCGACGGCTCGGTGGTGTTCGCGCAGCAGGACGTCGAAGTTCCGGCCGGCTGGTCGCAGGTCGCCTGCGACGTCCTCGCCCAGAAGTATTTTCGCAAGGCCGGCATCGCGGCCCGGCGCAGGCCGGTGCCGGAGGCCGACGTGCCCGAGTGGCTCTGGCGCAGCGAGCCGGACCCGGAGACGGCCGACGACGAACGCCCGACCGGGGGCGAGCGCTCGGCCAAGGAGGTGTTCCACCGCCTCGCCGGCACCTGGACCTACTGGGGCTGGAAGGCCGGCTACTTCGACGCCGAGTCGGACGCCCGCGCCTTCTACGACGAGCTGGTCGCCATGCTGGCGCTCCAGGTGGCCGCGCCGAACTCGCCGCAGTGGTTCAACACCGGGCTGAACTGGGCCTACGGCATCGACGGCCCGGCCCAGGGCCACTACTACGTCGACCATCAGAGCGCGGAGCTGAAAGAGGCCGAGTCGGCCTACGCGCATCCCCAGCCGCACGCCTGCTTCATCCAGAGCATCCAGGACGACCTCGTCAACGAGGGCGG
>JAPPKP010000414.1:0-2630 GCA_028819955.1 Rhodospirillaceae bacterium
GCGCTGGCCATGTTCTTCAACCTGCACCTCAAGGGTGCATGGCTGGTGCGCGGCATCCTGGTGCTGCCCATGCTGATCACGCCCATCGTCGTCGGCGTGATGTGGCGGGCCCTGCTGAATCCCGACTGGGGGCTCGTCAACTGGTGCATCGAGGCGGTCGGGCTCGAGCCACCGAACTGGTTCGGCTCGATCGAAATGGCCATGCCGACGCTCATCCTCGTCGAGTCCTGGCAGTGGACACCTTTCGTCTTCATCATCGTGTACGCGCGCCTGCAGGCATTGCCGCAGGAGATTTTCGAGGCGGCCATCGCCGACGGCGCCAAGCCGTTCGCCACGTTCCGCTTCGTCACGTTGCCGCTCCTCATGCCGGCGATCGTCTTCGCTGCGGTCTTCCGCGCCGTTGATTCGTTCCGCTCCTTCGACCTGATCTTCGGGTTGAGCTACGGCGGGCCGGCACGCAGCACGACGACGCTGAGCTTCTTCTCGTTCCAGAACGGCTTCCAGTGGCAAAACTACGGCTACGCCGCGGCCGTTTCCTACATGATGCTGCTAATCCTCGCGGTGGGCACGATCGTCCTGCTCCGCTTCGTTCAGATACGCCCGGGGTACGCGAAATGAAGCGGAAGATCGGCAGGGCGTTCGCCTATCTCGTGCTAATCATGCTCGGGCTCGCCGGCATCGCGCCCATCATCTATCTCGGGATTCTGTCGACCAAGAAGCGCATCGAGATTCTGGCGCAGGTGCCGCCGACCCTCGACTTCAAGTGGGCCCGGATCACGAAGAACTACAACGAGGTCCTGTTCAGCCAGGGCATGCTGGAGTTCACCATAAACTCGATCATCGTGGTGGGCGCCACCACGGTGCTGGTGCTGGTGATCGCGACGCCGGCGGCCTACGCGTTCTCGCGCTTCCGCTTCCGCGGCAACGAGAATCTCGCGTTTACGATCCTCAGCATGCGTTTCATGCCGCCAGTCGCGATCGCGATCCCGCTCTTCCTCATGATGCAGTGGGTGGGCACGCACGACAGCTACCTGGGGCTGATCCTGCCCTACATCGCGTTCTCGCTGCCATTGGTGGTCTGGATCATGATCGGGTTCTTCGACGAGATCCCGCAGGAGATCGACGACGCGGCGATCATGGACGGCTGCACCCGCTTCGAAGTGCTATGGCGCGTGATGCTGCCCATGGTGCGACCCGGACTGGTGACTGCGTCGCTGTTCGGCGCGATCTTCATCTGGAACGAGTTTCTGGTGGCGCTCTATGTCATCGACTCGCGGGAATTTCAGACCATCGCGCTTGGCGCCGCCACGCTGGTCAGCGCGCAGCGGCCGATCGACTGGAACATCGCCGCGGCGGTGGGCGTGGTGACGGTCGTGCCGATCCTGATCTTCTCGCTCTTCGTGCAGCGCTATATCGTGCGCGGACTGACCGCAGGAGCCGTGAAATGAATAGTGGAGAAGCGCCCGAGCTCGTGGCCTCCGGCCTCGGCTGGCCCGAAGGGCCGACCGTGAGGCCCGACGGCAGCGTGGTCTTCGTCGAGAGCTACCGGAGTCAGCTCACGGTGGTCGACGCTGGCGGCGAGATGCGCCGCTTCGCCTACACTGCGGGCGCGCCCAACGCCTGCGTGCTCGGCGGCGACGGCGCGCTCTACGTCTGCCAGAACGGCGGCACGGTGGGCCCCTGGCGCGCGGCGGAGATGACCGCGCCCTCGATCCAACGCGTGCACGAAGCCGGCACCGCCGAGACCCTCGTCACGGAGATTGCGGGCATCGCGCTGAACGGCCCCAACGACCTGGTCTTCCACGCGGACGGGCGGCTGATCTTCACCGATCCCGGCACCTACAACCCGGACGATCCGGACCCGAGCTACATCTTCGCCATCGCGCCGGACGGCAGCACCGACCTCCTCGTCGACTTTCCCGCGCCCGTCTTTCCCAATGGGGTGGCCGTCGAGGCCGACGGCTCGATCGTGTGGGACGAATCCTACACTGGCCATGTCGGGCGCCTGCGGCCCGACGGCACGATGGAGGACCTCGGCCGCCTGCCGGGCGACAACCCCATCCCGGACGGCATGACGGTCGGCGCCGGTGGCCGCCTCTACGTGACCGACCTCGTCGCCGGCGGCATGCACGTGCTCCAGCCCGACGGCACGGTCGAAGGCTTCATCGCCTGCGGCGGCGCGCCGACCAACTGCGTGTTCGACGGTGAGACGATGTGGGTGACCGACGCCGGCGTGCTCGCCGTGAGTGACGAGCCCAATTTCCATGGCCAGCTGTGGCGTCTGCGCGTGCCGGGCGGTGGCGCGCCGACCCAAAGAGGAACGATCCGCATGGGTGCAGTGCAATGACAGAGAGAACGACGCACCCCGGCCTCGTCCACGGCGGCAGGACCGCGTTCGTCACCGGCGGCGGCTCCGGCATTGGCCTGGAGACGGCGCTCACCCTCGCTGATCTCGGCGCCGACGTCGCCGTGCTCGACTGGACTCCCGGCGCGGCTGCCGCAGCCGCCGAGCGCATCGAGGGGATCGGCCGCCGCGCGCTCGCCATCGAGGGCGACACCGGCGACGAGCAAACCGTCGTCGATGCCTTCGCGGAGACGGGGCGTGCGCTGGGCGCCATCGACGTCGCGGT
>JAPPKP010000414.1:2640-3351 GCA_028819955.1 Rhodospirillaceae bacterium
CGCGCCCAGCGCCTGCGCCGGCGTGCTGGGCGAAGGCGGCCCGGTGTTCGAGACGCCCGTGGAGGATTTCGAGCACGTCATGGGAGTCAACGTGCGCGGCTCCTTCCTCGTCACACGGGAGGCCGCGCGCCACATGCGCCCGCGCCGCGCCGGCGCCATCGTGCTGCTCTCCAGCCTCGACGGGCTGCAGGCCGAGCACGGCATGTTCTCCTACTGCACGTCCAAGGGCGCGTTGTTGAATTTGGCGCGCGCCGCCGCCCTCGATCTGGCTCGGGACGGCATCACGGTGAACTGCGTCTGCCCGAGCGTCACCTTCACCCCGCTGCTCGAGGGCCGGCTTGCGACCATCCCCAACGGCGACGAGGTGCTTCGCTCCTACGCCGAGCGCCATCCGCTCGGGCGCGTTCTCACCTCACGGGATATCGCTTCGGCAATCGCCTACGTCGCCTCCCCGCTCGCCACCGGCATTACTGGCGCGGCCATCCCGGTCGACGCCGGCATCGGCGCGACGTGGGACAATTTTCGCGACCCGCCCTGGATCGGTAGGTGATGTGCGGGAGGCCAAGCCCGCGGGTCGACCCATGCCCGGGAGATGCTGTTGCGCACGCGCGACCTTTAATACGCCAGTGGTGCAAGACGACGCCGGGGCGGCGAGCGCCCAGTGGCGCCTGGTCGCCGACCAGCTCAGGACCAAGGCGCCCAAGCTCGCCG
>JAPPKP010000071.1 GCA_028819955.1 Rhodospirillaceae bacterium
CAACGTTGCAGTGCGGCTTCGTACGCTCAAACTTCTCCTTAGCCATCGGTGCTCTCTCTCAGGGGGTTCTTGTCGCGGCTACGCGGTCAGGCGTAACGGGCACGGACTTCGTCCGACACCGCCCGCGGCACCTGATCGTAGTGATCGAACTCCATCGTGAACTGCGCCCGCCCTTGGGTGAGCGAGCGCAGGGTGTTGACGTAACCGAACATGGTCGCAAGCGGTACCATGGCGCGGATCACCTGGGCGTTGCCGCGCGGCTCCATGCCGCCGACATGCCCGCGCCGCGAATTGAGGTCGCCGATCACGTCGCCCAGATAGTCCTCGGGCGTCACGACCTCGACCTTCATCATGGGCTCCAGCAGCGCCGGCGCTGCGCCCTGCAGGGCGTCTCGGAAGGCCGCGCGTGCGGCGATCTCGAACGCGAGCGAGCTGGAATCCACGTCGTGCGACGCGCCGTCGATCAACCGGGCCTTGAAGTCGATGACCGGGAAGCCGGCGACGACGCCGGCCTGCCGCGACTCCTCGATGCCCTTCTCAACCGAAGGGATGTAATCCTTGGGCACGGCGCCGCCCACGACCTCGCTCTCGAACGTGAAGCCCGCACCGGGCTCCACCGGCTCCAGCACGATCTTCACCCGCGCAAACTGACCGGCGCCGCCGGTCTGCTTCTTGTGCGTATAATCGACCGTGGACTCGCGGCCGATGGTCTCGCGATAGGCGACCTGCGGCTGGCCGACGTTGGCGCCCACTTTGAATTCGCGGCGCATGCGGTCGACCAGGATGTCCAGATGCAGCTCGCCCATGCCCTTGATCACGGTCTGCCCGCTCTCGGGATCGGCGGTCACGCGGAACGACGGGTCTTCCTCGGCAAGCCGCGCGAGCGCGATGGAGAGCCTGTCCTGATCGGCCTTGGTCTTGGCCTCGACCGCCACCTCGATAACCGGATCGGGAAACTCCATCCGCTCCAGCACTACGGGGTGCGCAGGGTCGCTCAGGGTCTCGCCGGTCGTGGTGTCCTTGAGGCCGGCGATGGCGACGATGTCTCCGGCTCGCGCCTCCTGGATGTCCTCGCGGCTGTTCGCGTGCATCAGCAGCATGCGGCCGACCCGCTGCTTGCGGCCCTTGGCGCTGTTGAGCACCTGCTTGCCGGTCTGGATCATGCCCGAATAGATGCGCACGAAGGTGAGCGAGCCGACGAAGGGGTCGGTCATCACCTTGAAGGCCAGCGCCGAGAGCGGTTCGTCGTCGCTGCACGAGCGCTCGACCGTGCCGCCCTTGCCGGGCACGACGCCATGCACCGGCGGCACGTCGGTCGGCGCCGGCATGAAGTCGCAGACCGCGTCCAGCAGCGGCTGCACGCCCTTGTTCTTGAAGGCCGAGCCGGCGAGTACGGGAACCAACCGTCCCGAAAGCGTGCCGATGCGGAGACACCGCTTGATCGCCGCCTCATCGGGCTCTTCGCCTTCAAGAAAGCGCTCGAGCACGGCGTCGTCCATCTCGACCACCGCCTCGATGAGCGCTTGGCGGTTGGCCTCGGCCTCGGTCTTCATGTCGTCGGGCACGTCGCCCACCGAGAACTCCGCGCCCAGGGTCTCCGACTTCCAGACGATGCCCTTCATCGCGATCAGATCGACCACGCCGATATGCTTCGCCTCGGTGCCGATGGGCAGCTGGATAGCGATCGGGTTGGCGCCCAGCCGCTCGCGAATCATCTCGATGCAGCGCGGGAAGTTGGCTCCGACGCGGTCCATCTTGTTGACGAAGCAGATGCGGGGGACGTTGTAGTTGTCCGCCTGGCGCCAGACCGTTTCGGACTGCGGCTCCACGCCCGCCACCGCGTCGAACACCGCGACCGCGCCGTCGAGCACCCTCAGCGAGCGTTCGACCTCGATGGTGAAGTCGACGTGGCCCGGCGTGTCGATGATGTTGATGCGGTGGTCGCGCCAGAAGCAGGTGGTGGCAGCGGACGTGATGGTGATGCCGCGCTCCTGCTCCTGCTCCATCCAGTCCATGGTGGCGCTGCCCTCGTGGACCTCGCCCATCTTGTAGGACTTGCCGGTGTAGTAGAGCACCCGCTCGGTCGTGGTCGTCTTGCCGGCATCGATGTGCGCCATGATGCCGATATTGCGGTAGCGTTCGAGGGGAGTGGTCCGAGCCATGATCTTATTCTTGTCCGCGAACGCCTTCGCCTACCAGCGGTAGTGCGAAAAGGCGCGGTTGGCCTCGGCCATGCGGTGCGTGTCTTCCCGCTTCTTAACGGCAACGCCGCGGTTTCCCGCGGCGTCGAGTAGTTCGTTGCTGAGCCGGTCCACCATCGTGGTCTCGGACCGGTCCCGGGTCGCGCCGATAAGCCAGCGAATGGCGAGCGTCTGGCGCCGGTCGGGCCGCACCTCGGTCGGCACTTGGTAGGTGGCGCCACCGACGCGGCGCGAGCGTACTTCCACAGCTGGCTTCACGTTGTCCAGAGCTTCGTGGAACACCCTGACCGGGTCCTGTCCGGTCTTCTCCCTGATGCGGTCGAGCGCGCCATAGACGATGCGCTCGGCTGTCGACTTCTTGCCGTCCAGCATCAGGGAATTCATGAACTTTGCCAGCACCACGTCCCCGTGGCGGGGATCGGGGTTGACTGTTCGGCGCTCTGCAGCGCGACGACGGGACACCGGACGGCTCCTTCTTCTTTATTTCGGCCGTTTAGCGCCGTACTTGGAGCGCCGTTGGCGGCGGTCCTGGATGCCCTGGGTGTCAAGAGAGCCGCGAATGATGTGATAGCGCACGCCGGGCAGGTCCTTCACCCGTCCGCCGCGAATCATCACCACCGAATGCTCCTGAAGGTTGTGCCCCTCGCCGGGGATGTAGCTCGTGACCTCGAATCCGTTGGTGAGCCGCACGCGCGCGACCTTGCGCAGCGCCGAGTTCGGCTTCTTCGGCGTCGTCGTATAGACCCTGGTACACACGCCGCGCTTCTGCGGGCAGGCCTGCAGCGCCGGCACCTTGTTGCGTGCGGCAGGCGCCGTGCGCGGCTTGCGAATCAGTTGGTTGATCGTCGGCATCGCGGCGGTTCCAAATTCAACAGACAGTGCGGCGCGTGCAGGTGGATCAGGAAAAGCGGCCAGCGGCCGCTTCCCTACCGCCGGCCTGCGCCGACCCGTCGGAAACTCTCGATCACAAGGCATGGCAGCGGGCGCCCGGAGGCGCGCCAACCAGCCTCGTCGGCAAGAGGGTGGCGCATCCTAGTGACGGCCCTACCCACCGTCAAGCAGCAAAAACGGCGAATGTCGGTAACACGGGATATGTCCGGTCCATGTACCAGATGATCTGTCCGGTT
>JAPPKP010000006.1 GCA_028819955.1 Rhodospirillaceae bacterium
CCGCCATGGCAAAGGCGGTCGCCTCCCACGGCTCCTTGAAGACCGGCCCGTCTTCGGCCTCCCAGGGTAGCTGCGGCAGGTCGTCGGCCGATTGCGCTGCGCTCATGCGCGATCGAGATAGTCGTCGAAGAGATCGATGTAGACGCAGGCGTTCGCATTGGCGCCGGCACCCCAGAGCTCGCTCCCTTCGAAGCGCACGCTGTAGACGTGCTGCGGGTTGCTGTGGGTGCCCGAGTCTGCCGACGTGTCCGGAAACGAGAAGACGCCGTGATCGCGCTCGATTCGTCCGGTCCTGCCGCGGATGTAGCGCGGCAGCCTTGTGTGGGACACGGGGTTGATGTCGCGGGCCCTGACCGTGTCGCCGACCTTGAACTTCGGTGCGACGTCCACGTCCATCCGGCATGACGCGCCGGCGGCCACAAGGCCGGGGACCATCTCTGGCGTCAGCGTCGGCATCACGACCCTCCCGCTTCGCGCAGGCTCGCGATCTTCTCGTCGATCTCGGCCTGGGTCAGAATGCCCCGTTCCACCAGCACGGTCTCGTAGACGTGCAGCCAGTGCTCGTAATACGAGGTCTCCAGGTACTCGGCCGGGCCCATCCGCTCGATGGCGTGGCGGAACATGTCAACGTTGAAATGGCCTTCGGCGAAGTTGGTAAAGAACATGCCGAAGACCCGGCCCTCCCACTCCTCATGGAACTGGGGCTCGTTCTCCTCGCGAACGATCGGGCCCATGCACTGCATGCCGCCCATGTCGTGGATTCCGTTCATCGCTGTGCTCCCTCAGGAACCGGCTAGCCGGCGGGCGCTTCGGCCAGCGCCGTGCCGATCATCGAATCGCGGGTTACCAGCGCCGCGAGCTCGTCCTCGCTCATGCCGTCGGTGCCGGCCGGCCGCTGCGGCAGCACCAGGTAGCGGAGCTCGGCGTTGCTGTCCCACACCCGCACCTCGATCTCCTCGGAGAGTTCGACGCCGAACTCCTCGAGCACGCCGCGCGGATCGATGACCGAGCGAGCCCGGTAGGGGGCGCTCTTGAACCAGATCGGCGGCAGGCCCAGCGTCGGCCACGGGTAGCAGGAGCAGAGCGTGCAGGTGACCAGGTTGTGCACGTCGTCGGTGTTCTCGACGACCACCATGTCCTCGCCCTGCACACCGCTGAAGCCGAGCTCGGCGATCGCCGCCGTGCCGTCTTCGAGCAGCCTTTGCTTGTAGTCCGGGTCGGTCCAGGCCCGCGCCACCACCTTGGCGCCGTTGCGCGGGCCGATCTTGGTCTCGTAGGTCTCCACCAGCGCGTCGATGGCGGCGGGGTCGAGCAGGCCCTTCTCGGTGAGAAGCGTCTCCAGGGCCTTGACCCTCATCGCCGTCTCGGACGGCGGAGCGTTGTGGGCGTGATCGTGTGCCATGGCCGAACCTCTCCCCTTCGCTGCCCTGCACCGATGGTATCCGCAGGCCGGGAGCCGTTCAATCGCGTTCGCGCGGGCTCACCCTTGTCAGCACGGTTACGGCCTGCCCGGCACCGTGGGGAAGGACCGGCGCTCTCCTTACCCCGTGCTGTCGGGGTCCGGCTGCTTGCCGTAGGTTTTCAGCATCTCCAGCACCTCGCCCATCTTGCGCTGGGAGATGATTTTCGGCTCGTTGCCGGTGGCGCCGCCGATGGCGAGCGTCCGGCAATAGAGCTCCGCCAGATACTCGACCTCGACGAGCAGGTTGACGCAGGCGTCGGGCGTCTCGCCCAGGACGATGACGCCGTGATTCTGCAGCAGGCACGCGCGCCGGTCCCTGAGCGCCTCGACGGCAACGTCGGAGAGCGCCTGGGTCGTGGGCGTGCGGTAGGGCGCGCAGCGGATGGTGGTGCCGCCCGCGGCAGCCACCATGTAGTGGACCGCGGGAATCTCCATCCCGTGCACGGCGAGCGCGGTGCAATGGACCGAATGGCTGTGGAGGACCGCGTCCACGTCAGGCCGCGAAGCGAGGATATCGCGATGGAAGCGCCATTCGCCGGTGGGGCGCCGCGTGCCCCACTGCCGGCCTCCAAAATCCATCTCGACGATGTCTGCCGGCGCCATCGTGGCGTAGTCGAGGCCTGAGGGCGTGACCAGAAACCGCTCGCCCACCCGAAACCCGATGTTGCCCGAGGTGCCGTGATTGAGGCCGAGCGCGTTCATTCTCTTGGCGGCGTCGATGATCGCGCGCCGCGCCCTCAGATGCGTCACTCTCTTGCGGGGCATGGAAGCCGGAGCGCCGGGCGCGGGTAGCGGCCCGCGCCGCGCCTTACTCCTGAAGGGCGGCGACGATAGCCGCCGTGATGGCGTCGATACCGCCCGAGCCGTCGACCCGAGCGAATCGGCCGCCGGCCTCGTAGTGGGGGATGATCGGCGCCGTCTGCTCGTGGTAGGCGGCAAGGCGCGCGATCATGGTCTCGCGGTTATCGTCCGCGCGGCGCGTGAAGTTCCTGCCACCGCAGTGGTCGCAGACGCCCTCGGTGCTCGGCCGGTTGAACTGATCGTGGTAGCCCGCGCCGCAGTCGGCGCAGGAGAAGCGGCCGACGATACGCTCGATCAGCGCCTCCTCGTCGACCTCGATGGCCACCACCCTGTCGAGCGCGAGCCCGCGCTCCGCCAGCATGGCGTCCAACGCGTCGGCTTGCGCCACCGTGCGCGGGAAGCCGTCGAGGATGAAGCCGTTGGCGCAGTCCGGCTCATCGATCCGCTCCGCGATCAGGGCGACCATCAGCGCGTCCGGCACCAGCTCGCCAGCCTCCATGATCGCCTTGGCCTGGGTGCCGAGCGCCGTGCCGGCCTTCACTGCCGCCCGCAGCATGTCGCCGGTGGAAAGCTGGACGGTGCCGAAACGATCGACCAGTCGTTGCGCCTGCGTGCCCTTGCCCGCCCCCGGTGGGCCGAGAAGGATCAGGTTCAACGCCGGCTCCCTCGGAGCTTCGCTTTCTTGATCAGCCCTTCGTACTGATGGGCGAGCAGGTGGGACTGGATCTGCCCCACCGTGTCCATGGTGACGGTGACGACGATGAGCAGACTCGTCCCGCCGAAGTAGAACGGTACCGCGTACTGGGAGATCAGGAGCTCGGGCAGGAGGCTCACCGCAGTGAGATAGAGCGCGCCCCAGAAGGTCAGCCGGGTCAGCACGTAGTCGAGATACTCGGCGGTGTTCTTGCCTGGACGGACTCCGGGTATGAAGCCGCCATTCTTCTTCAAATTGTCGGCCGTGTCCTCGGGATTGAAGACGACCGAGGTGTAGAAGTACGTGAAGAAGATGATCGCCGCCGCGTAGATGATCATGTAGATCGGCTGGCCGCG
>JAPPKP010000052.1 GCA_028819955.1 Rhodospirillaceae bacterium
GCGGGCCACGGCCTCGAAGGTCCTCTCGATACGCGGCACGACGTAGGCCGGCACTTCCGGCGCCACTGTGATCTGCCGGTCGGCGAAGAGCTTGAGCATCAGGGCGCCAAGCAGCGCATCGCCCGGCAGGCCGAGCGCCGCCGCCGGGGCGAGCCTGAGCCTGGAAGCGAGATCGGGGAGCGAAAGCGGCCAGCGTGCCGGCGGGGTCAGGGCGGTGAGCAGCAGATGGCCGCCCCGCTCGGCGATGGCATTGTAGGTATGAAGGAGGGCGCGCTCGTCGACCGGCCCATCCAGCCCGTCAATCACCAGCGCCGCCACTGCCTCGGCACTGGGCGCAGTCTGCACGAGACCCGCCGCCCCGATGATCTCGGCGCCGCTCCGCCTGCGCCACACCTCGGCGAGATGGCTCTTGCCAGAGCCGGGGGGCCCATGGATCACGAGCGCGGGCCCCGGCCAGTCCGGCCAGCGGTCGAGCCAGGCGACTGCCGCCTCGTTGCAGGGAGCGACCAGAAAATCCTCGCGTCCCAGCGCGGGACGGACGCCCCAGTCGAAGGTGCGCTGCCGCCCGAGGTCTGCCTTGGCCGCCATGGCTGCTTCACTCGCTCTCACCCGACGCGGCCGCGTCGGGTGCCATCGGCTTCGGCTGCTCGGCGCGGGGACGCAGGACCCACTCATCCGCCTCGGGCGCGAGATCGAGGTCATCCTGGCCGAGGGCGAGGCGGAGCTGGTCCTCCGTGCCGTGATAGCGGAGCGTGAGCCGCCCCTCGCTGAGCGAGAGGGAGTCGATCTCGACCGTTGCGACCATGGCAAGCGCCGCGATGCGCTGCTGGATCGACACCCATTCGCCGAGGCTCGCGATCGGCACCGTCGCCCGAAGCACCCGCTGATCGGCGTAGCGGATCAGGTTGGCGGCCTTCCAGTCGTCCTCCAGCAGGGTGACGATCCGGTCGGTGCCGCGTCTGAGCAGCGCCTTCTCGCTCTCCCGTTCGCGGCCGATCAGCGTCTTCTGGATGGCCCGGCTCTCGCCGGCGGCGATCCGGCGCAGCGAGAGCGTGAGGGCCCGGCCTGCGGCAGGCGCATCGCCGTCGTCGTTGTCTGCGCCGGGTACGGCAGGCGCGGCCGGTTTTGCGACGGCGGCGGAGCCGGAAAGACCGGCCACGGCGACCACAACCTCGCTCGTGCCGTAGAGCGCGGCGAGCGCGGTGAGGGCGTCCGCATCCGACGCCAGCGCCTGCGCGGCATCGACCGTGCCGAGATCGATGACATCGCCGAGCGGCAGGAGGATCGGCACCAGGCCGCCGTGGGCCGCGCGCTCCTCCCACGCCCGGCGCCAGCGATTGCCATCCTCCCACAGGAGGATGCCGCCGGGGTCACGCTGAACCGCCACCACCAGCACTGGCTTGCTCACGGTCTCGGCATAGGCGATGCCGCTCTCGCGCAGCAGCCGGCGCACCGCGGCCGGGTCGAAATCCACGGTCAGCGACGCGCGGTAACGGGTGGTCGAGACCAGCTCGCGGTCGATGGCGAAGCCCGCCACCATCGCCGCAATGGAGTCCTCGGGCGGCGCCGGCGGAGCCGTGCCCGCGACCGTGAGGCGGCGCAGCAGGGTTTCCAGCGCGGCGCGCTGGCCTGCGGCGATGGCGAGCTCCCGCGCCTCCGCCGCCGATGCGGCCTCCGCGTCCACGGAAACATGCGCCACGGTGAACACCGCATTCGCGCGCGCCGTGCCGCAAGCGAGGAGCAGCACCAGCGCGCACGCAAGCGCGATGCGAGCCGGTCCACACATGGTTGAGCTCGGAATTCTCACTGGCGTCACGTTTCGGGTTCGGCGTCGGCCGAAGCCCGCACGGAAGGGTATCATGGGGCCCGAAGCCAGGCGACCGGCGGCGGCCAGCAGACGGCGGGAGACGATATGGCGCGGCTGAAAGTGGGAGTCCTGATCTCGGGCAGTGGGACCAACCTTCAGGCCCTTATCGACGATTGCGCCCGCGCCGATGCCGAGAGCGAGATTGTGCTGGTGCTCTCCAACCGGGCCGACGCCTTCGGCCTGACGCGGGCCGAGCGCGCCGGTCTGCCACATCGCGTGATCGACCACAGGGGATATGCCTCCCGCGCGTCCTTCGAGCGGGCGCTGTCCCAGGCGCTTGAGTCGAGCGGGGTCGAGCTGGTTTGTCTTGCGGGCTTCATGCGTGTGCTCACGGCGGAGTTCGTCGAGCGCTGGCGCGACCGGCTGATCAACATCCACCCTTCCCTGCTGCCCGCGTTCAAGGGGCTCGACACCCACGCCAGGGCCATCGAGACCGGAGTTCGCTTTGCCGGTTGCACAGTCCACTTCGTCCGGCCCGAAGTGGATAAGGGGCCGATCATCGTGCAGGCGGCAGTGCCCGTCCTGCCAGACGACATGGCGGAAACTCTCGCGGCGCGGGTGCTGCACGAGGAGCATCGCTGCCTGCCGCTCGCCGTGCGCCTCATCGCCCAAGGCCGCGTTTCGGTCGCGGGGGAGCGCTGCGTCATCGATGCGGAAGCAGCAAGTGGCGCGCTGATCAACCCTGCGCCGGGGTCATTTGAAAAGGGCCCGGAACCAACCGGCTCCGGGCCCTCGCAAACGGTTGGCGGGCGCCGTTAGACGGCAGGCTTGCCGTAGCGCTCAACCAGATCTTCGGCACGGGCGCGGATCGGCTCCATCGCGTCGCCAGCGCTCTTGACCGTCATGTCGGCAATGCGGTTGCCCGCAGCCATCGTGCGCTCGAAGGCGCCCTTCGCGGCGCCAGTCTGGGCGTCGGTGAGCTCTGCCCAGCTACGGGCACCCGTCAGCGCCTCGGCCGCGCCGGCCTGGGCGGCCATCGCCTCCTTGGCAAAGTCGAACCAGGCGCTGCCGATGGCGCTATAGCCCTTCGCTGCGATGGTCGAGGCCTCGACGACGCTGTCGAAGCTCGCGCGGCTCTCCTCGGCGATGGTCTCGAACGGCAGTGCGCCGTTCGAGAGGGTCTTGGGGCCGGACGCGGCGGCCTTACTCGCGGTGTCGGACTTGGTAGTCATTGCTCTCACCTCATCGGTTGGGGGCGTTTCCGGCGATGTGCGCCGCTCCACGACGCGCCGTCATGTTGCAGCGCAGCATCATATTGCGGTGCAATATAGTGAGGTCGCGCCGGCGGTCAAGGCCCTATCCGCGCAAAATTTCTCGACATTCACACCCCGTTGCCGGAGAGCCTGTGCTGTGGCAATGTCGCGCCCGCGCCGCCGTAGCTCAGGGGTAGAGCACTCCCTTGGTAAGGGAGGGGTCGGAAGTTCAATTCTTCCCGGCGGCACCGGC
>JAPPKP010000063.1 GCA_028819955.1 Rhodospirillaceae bacterium
GGCGCAGCTTGATCGGCATGTGGTCGGCGGCCAACACCTTCTGCGCCATCTTCGTGGTGGCGGTGTAGTTCGCCTTGCTATCGAAGGTAGGCGCCTGGTCAACGAAGGACGTGCCGGGGTGGCCGGGGAGGAACAGCACCGGCGATGAATCCGTGTGCGCCTGGGCGACGCCGGCGAACGCGTTCTCCGACCCCGCCAGCGCCTGCACCGTGAAGACGCCAATCTCGCGGCCGTTGGTGGAGCGCGAGACACCGTCCGCCATGTTGCCGGCCACCCGCTCCTGCCGCGAGGTGATGACGCGCATTCCGGCCCGCGCCACCGCCTCGATGATCGGGGTCATGGGGAAGCAGAGACACTGGCGCACCCCTTCCGCCTTCAGGATTTTCACCAAGAGATCGGCGCCGGTCATGCTGGCCTCCCCACTGTCCAAATCATCGATGTCTGCGCGCGGTCGCCGCGTGCTTAGAGCGTCGCGAGCGCCTCGATCGCGTTCCGGTCCGGCGCCGTGCTGCCCGCCGGGTCGAGCGGCTGAATGCAGACGTGGCTCGCGCCTGCGTCGAAGTGCTCCCTGATCCGCGCGCGCACGGCCTCCGGCTTGCCCCAGGCCACCATGGCGTCGAGGAAGCGGTCGCTGCCCCGCTCGCCCAGCTCGTCCTCGCCGAAGCCGAGGCTGAGCCAATTGTTGCGGTAGTTCGTGAGCGGCATGTAGATCGAGAGAGTCTGCGCCGCGACGTTGCGCGCCGTCGACGCCTCGTTGGTGACGCAGACCTTCTGCTCGACGCAGAGCCAGGCGTCGGGCCCGACGATCTCCCGCGCCCGCGCGGTGTGCTCCGGCGTCACGTTGTAAGGATGCGCGCCCCGGGTGCGCTCGGCGGCCAGCGCCAGCATCCGGGGCCCGAGAGCGGCGAGCACGACGTTCCGCTCCTGCGCAGGGATCGCCACCTCGGCAGCGTCCATGGCATCGAGGTAGGCGCGCATGGTCGCCACGGGCTTGGCGTAGGTGTGCCCCCGAAAACCCTCCACCAGCGGCACGTGCGAGACGCCGAGCCCGAGCACGAAGCGGTCGCCGTAGAAATGGTTGAGAGTGTCGTGCCCCGCGACCGCAGCCACCGCATCCCGCGCATAGATGTTGGCGATGCCGCTCGCGGCGCAGAGCCGCTCGGTCTCTGACAACACGAAGGCGGCGAAGCTCAGGCTCTCGAAGCCCGTTCCCTCGGGATACCAGAGCGCGTCGTAGCCCAGGCCCTCCGCCGCCTGCGCGAACGCCGCGACCTCGCGCGCCGACGGCGCATCCGGGAATATCCAGACGCCCCGCTTGCCCAACTCCTTCATGCCGTGCCTCTCCCCGCCCGTTTGCCAGACCCGAGCGCCGGAACCTAGCACGGATCGGCGCCCAATGGCCCGAGCGCGCGGCCGGGGTTATCCTGCCTGCCCAACCCGCCCACGACCGGGAGCAGGAGGCATGGCAGTCGAGACGGCCGCCCATCACGACAGGGACAAGGTCTACCGCGCGCGCTTCGACAGGCAGCAGCGCGCGCATCTCAGGACTCTCATCACGCCCGCGCTCATCGAGGAGTACCGCACGAGCCCGCTCGGCCAGCACTCCGGCGACCTGGAGCGCGTGCTCAACTACTTCCGCCGCGCGCCGTTCGAGGGCAAGTACGTGCTGTTCGAGCTGGAGGCCAACCGCAAGTACAAGATCGTGACCACCACGGCGCAGCAGGGCGGACTGCCCCAGGACGTGGACGGCACGATCTACACCGACAAGAACGAGGCGCTCCACGCGGTCTTCCTCAAGCGGGTGGACGCGCTGATGGCCGGTGAAAGCTGAGAGCCAGGGGGGAAGAGCGATGGCAGAGATACATCTGGCAGGCTACTGCGACCGCTTCAGCGCGCGCCCCGGCGAGCGGCTCGACATCATGGTGAGCGCCGAGGGCACGGACCGGGTGGAGCTCCAGCTCGTCCGCCTGATCCACGGCGACGAGAACCCGGAGGGCCCCGGCTTTGTCGAGCGCGAGGTGGATGCACCCGTGAACGGGACCCACGCCGTGGCCAAGCAGCACACGCAGCTGGGCAGCTTCGTCCGCGTCGCGGACCCGGATGGCCGGCTCGCGCCGGGCGGCGCTTTCACCCTCTGGGCCTATATCTGGCCCCGCACGCCTGCCAACGGCCGCCAGGGCATCCTCACCCGCTGGCAGGTTGCGGACGGCAGCGGCTATGCCCTCGGCATCGGCGAGGACGGCGCGCTGGAGCTCCGCGTGGGCGACAGTGCGGGCAACACGGACTCGCTCTCTGCCGACATCGCTCTCCTCGCGCGCCAGTGGTACCTGGTGGCGGCCTCCTACGACCCGGCGAGCGGCGAGGCCGCGCTCTATCAGGAGCCGGTCGAGAACCGCTACAACAACCACCTCTCCAAGATCGTGCCCATCCCGCGCTCCTGCCACGCGAGCGCGCGGCTCGCCGTTGCGCCGGCGGCGGCCGATGCGGACTTCTTGTGGGCCGCGGCGGGGGACCGCGCGGCCGGTCGGGGCGCCTTCGCCAGCCACCTCTACAACGGCAAGATCGACCGCGTGGGCGTCGCCGGCGCGGTGTTGGGGCGCGAGGCGCTCGATGCCGCGCGACAGGCGGGCGGCGCGCCAGCAACCGATGCCGTGATCGCCTCTTGGGACACCACGGCCGGGTACAGCGAGACCGGCATCGGCGACGAGGTGGTCGACACCGGCCCTCACGGCCTCCACGGCCAGGGCGTCAACCGGCCGGTGCGGGGCATGACCGGCTTCAACTGGAGCGGCCACGAGGACTGCTTCCGCTACGCGCCGGCGCAGTTCGGCGGCATCGAGTTCCACGAGGATGCGCTCGCCGATTGCGGCTGGCGGCCCACCCTCTCCATGGAGGTGCCGGACGTGAAGAGCGGCGTCTACGCCGCGCGGCTCCGGGCGGGCGATGCCGAGGAGCACGTGGTCTTCTTCCTCCGGCCCAAGCAGCCCTCTGCCCCAATTGCGATGCTCATGCCCACCTGCAGCTACCTCGCCTACGCCAACGAGCGCATCGGCCTCGACACCGGCATGGCGCAGGTGTTGAGCAGCCAGGTGACCGTGATCCACGAGTGGGACCTGGAGCTGAGACAGCGGCCGGAATACGGCGTCTCCTGCTACGACAGCCACCGGGATGGCGCCGGCGTCTGCTACTCCACCCGGCTGCGGCCGATCCTCAACATGCGGCCCAAGCACCGCATGGCGCCGACGGTCGTGCCCTGGCAGTTCCCGGCCGACCTCTCGATCGTCTACTGGCTCGAGACCA
>JAPPKP010000238.1 GCA_028819955.1 Rhodospirillaceae bacterium
CTTCTTCTTGGCCTTCATGATGTTGGGGAGCGAGGCGTAGCGCGGCTCGTTGAGCCTGAGATCGGTGGTGACCACCGCCGGCAGGTTGACGTTAAGGGTCTCGAGCCCGCCGTCGATCTCGCGGGTCACATCGGCAGTGCCGTCCTTGAACGCGATCTCGGAGGCGAAGGTCGCCTGCGGCCAGCCGAGCAGCGCCGCCAGCATCTGGCCGGTCTGGTTGCTGTCGTCGTCGATGGCCTGCTTGCCCATGATGACGAGGCCGGGCTGCTCTTCGTCCGCGATCACCTTCAAGAGGCGCGCCACGGCGAGGGGCTGCAGCTCCGCCTCGGTCACGATGTGGACGGCGCGGTCCGCGCCCATGGCGAGCGCCGTGCGCAGGGTCTCCTGGGCCTTGTCGGCACCGGCGGAGACCGCGATCACCTCGTCGGCGCTGCCGGCCTCCTTCATGCGCACGGCTTCCTCGACCGCGATCTCGCAGAAGGGGTTCATCGCCATCTTCACGTTCGCGGTCTCGACCCCGGTCCGGTCGGACTTCACCCGCACCTTCACGTTGGGGTCGATCGTGCGCTTGACCGCGACCAGAACCTTCATGGGCGTCCCTGCAGGGCAACAAGACAAGGCAATTGCTGCGCCGCCGCGGAGACCTCGCCGCGCGCGCGGCCGCACACTAGCCCGGATTTCTCTGCAATGTCACGGCCTGCGTCGATGCCCGTCCTCCCGCCTCCTCAACCTGTGGATTCAAGGCACCATGGTGCAGTGCACGGCGCGCGGTACCTGGTCCAGGATCGCGGAATGAAGGGCGAGCAAGGACCGGACGCGGCGAGCCGAACGACACGATGCTCATCGCGGCGGCTGCCGCTCGCGCGGCAACAATCCCGGCTTGTCCCGGTGAATCTCACTTCGTCCCGACGAATCCCGCCTTGTCCCGGTGAATCCCACTCTGTCCCAGCGAATCTCACTTCATCCCGGCGAATCCCGCCTTGTCCCGGTGAATCCCACCTTGTCCCAGCGAATCCCAACTTGTCTCGGCGAATCCCACTTATCCCACTTTATCCCAGCGAAGCCCGCCTCATCCCGGTGAATCCCACTTTATCCCGGCGAATCCCAGTTTTTCTCACCGCCATCGCCGCGCGGGCACCTCCGGCCGGGCGCGGGTGGCGGCCCATGCCTGCCTGGACGCTGCCCAAGCGTGGGCGTAGAAATGGCTCGGCTCCGCCGGCCCCGGCGGAGCGCGCGGTCATCTGCCACGGGAGGCAACGCTGTCGATCGCCTTCGGCCTCGGGCTCAACGCGTTCCCGTTCTCGGGCGCCGCCGCCTTCTGGCGCTGGGTCGATCTCTGCGAGGAGGGCGGGGTCGATTCGCTCTGGCAGACCGACCGGCTCGTCTCGGACGAACCCTTCCTTGAGGTGATGAGCGTGATGGCGGCGCTCGCGGGCCGGACCCAACGCATCAAGTTCGGCATGAACGTCGCCTCGGTCGGTCTGCGCGACCCGCTGCTGCTGGCCAAGCAGTGCGCCACCGTCGACGTGCTGAGCGAGGGGCGCCTGCTGCCGGCCTTCGGCATCGGCGCGATCCGCGCGCCGGACTGGGCGGCGACCGGCACGGACACCGAGGGCCGCGGCCGGCGCACCGACGAGGGGCTGAACCTCATCGCCCGGCTCTGGACCGAGGACTCGGTCGATTTCGAGGGCGAGTTCTACCGCTACGCGGGCGCGCGGATCGAGCCCAAGCCGGTGCAGAGCGCGCTGCCGCTCTGGCTCGGCGGGTCGAGCAAGCCGGCGATCAGGCGCACGGCGCGCATCGGCACCGGCTGGCTGGCCGGGCTGGAGACGCCGGCGCAGGTGGCGCCTGCCATCGCCGGGATCAAGGAAGCGCTGAAGGAGACCGGGCGGAGCATCGATGCCGATCACTACGGCGCGAGCTTCCACTTCCGTTTCGGCAGCTGGGACGAGCCCCTGATGCGGCGGATGGCCGAGGTCTACGCGACGCGCTTCCAGCGCGATCCGAAGGGCGGCATCGTCGCGGGCGACGCTGGCGACATCGTGCGGCGGATCGAGGAGTTCGTCGCGGCCGGCGTGTCGAAGTTCGTGCTGTGGCCGATCGGCGACGATGACGACGACATCCTCGATCAGACGCGCCGCCTGATCGAGCAGGTGCAGCCGGCGGTCGAGGCCCTGAACCGTCGGGTAGACGCCGCGTGAGCATCAAGGTGACGCCCGCATGACGCCGCTCGCCATCGACCAGGCGGTCGCGCTCTACGTCGCCGCACGGCATCGCCGACAGCGGATCGCCGTGCTACCCGAGGAGTGCCGGCCGGCCTCCCTCGACGAAGCCTATGCGGTCCAGGTTGCGCTCAGCGACCGGCTCGCGGATACGCACGGCGCCGTGTGCGGCCGCAAGATCGGCTGCACCACGCCGGTGATGCAGCGCTATCTGGAGATCGCGCATCCCTGCGCCGGCGCGCTCTACGAGCGCCGGACCCGGAGCGCCCCCGCGACGGTGCCTTATGCCGACCATTGGCGGCCGGGCGTGGAATGCGAGATCGCGGTGCGGCTGGGACGGTCGCTGCCGGCCGACGCTGCCCCCTTCGACCGCGCCGCCGTCGCGGACGCGGTGGAGGCCTGCATGGCCGCCATCGAGATCGTGGACGACCGCTATGACGACTTTCGGGCCCTCGATACGCCGACGCTCATCGCCGACGACTTCTTCAGTGCCGGCGCCGTGCTCGGCCCGCCTGTGGCCGCGTGGCGGGAGGTCGACCTCGCGGCGGCCGGGGGCGCCATGGCGATCAACGGCAGGAGCGTGGGCGCCGGCACGGGGGCCGACGTCATGGGCCATCCCTTCGAAGCTCTGACCTGGCTCGCGAACCACGCCGCCCGGAGCGGGCGGCCGCTCGCAGCCGGCGACGTGGTGCTGACCGGCAGCGTGGTCGAGACCAAGTGGGTCGAGCCCGGCGACACGGTCCGCGTCGCGATCGAGGGCCTGGGCGAGGCCAGCGTCACGTTTGCGCGATGAGCGGGGCAGGCGCGTTGACAGGGGAGGCGCGAAGGTCCTGAATCGCCCGACCGCCACCACGGCCCGCCGGACGAGGCCGGGCAAGAGAGGACGAATCCCATGATCAAGCTGCCGCTGTCCGCCGGCGTCGCCGCCGCGGCGCTCTTGGCTGCGACCACCGCCTTCGCCGAGGAGGAGGCGGTCGTCAACGTCTACAACTGGTCGGACTACATCGACGAGGAGATCCTGACCGAGTTCGAGGCCGAGACCGGGATCAAGGTCGTCTACGACGTCTTCGATTCCA
>JAPPKP010000448.1 GCA_028819955.1 Rhodospirillaceae bacterium
CCGTGTCCGCCGAGCCCGTCACCGCACAGGTGATGATGACCTTGCGCGCCATGTCTCCCCTCTCCCGCATTGCGCCGCCGGGGCGAAGGCCCCTCGGGCGATGATGGCACGAATGCCCCCGCCCCGCGACCGCCCGCGCCGGAAGGAGCGCGGCGAAACCGGGATTGGCCGGGATAGGTGGGATTCCGTGGGATAAGTGGGATTAACTGGGATAGGTGGGATCAAGTGGGACAGGTGGGATTAAGTGGGATTCTGTGGCACTCGTACAGATCGCGACGAAGCAAAGTGTCGGCGGCGGCACGACGCCGACTCGCAACCGGCCGTTCCCGCCCGTGCTGCGGCCCGAGGCACCCAGCTCGCTCTCGATCGACCTGGCGCGATCTTGGCGCAGGTGGCGCGGGCCGTGCACCGCACCATAGTCCGGGGCGTTGACGTCAGGACTCTGAGGCCATGATGGCCTGGAGCGCCGCGTTGTCAGTCAGGTCCACGCCCGGCTGCACGCCTCTTCCACGGAACGTCGGGATTGGCGGTGCGTCGGTCCCGGCACAGGAAGGCCTGTTCAGATACTCGCAAAGCGCCTGCTCGAACACCTCCTTCAGGGTCCGATGCTCGTCCGCAGCGCGAGCCTTGACGGCCTTGAGCAGCGCGTCGTTGATCTCGATGGTCGTTATCATGGGTAACGTGTATCAACGAATGCGCCCCGGCACCATTTCGATCGGCAAAGAATCACACCGGAACACGCCCCTCGTCCAAATCGCTCAGGTAGAGACGCGGCCGGTCTTGCCACCCGTCCATTTGTCGCGAGAGGTCACCCCACATAGTCTAAGATGGTGCCACAGAGGGCCGCTCTGTGTAGGCGGCGGGCGAGAGACGGCAGGCGGACATGAGCGAGGCGCAGCCGGCGAGCACTGAGACGGGCAATCGCGAGGCGGCGCTTGACGCCCTCTACGACGATGTCCACCGCGGCCACATGTTCCCCTTCTGGGCGACCACCACCGAGGTCGCGCACGACGAGATCAAACAGCTCATGGGGAGCCGCGGCGCCGTCCCCTACCTCTGGCGCTACGAGAGCGAGATCGGGCCCCTGCTCCGGCGCTCGGCCGAGCTGGTCTCGATGGCGGATTCCGAGCGCCGCTCGTTGATCCTGGTCAACCCCGGCCTCGCGCCGACGCGCGCGACCGTCTCCACCATGTACTCCGCCTACCGCCTCAACGACCCCAACGAGGTGATGCCGCCCCACAGGCACTCGCCCAACGCCATCCGCCTCGGCCTCACGGGCTCGATGAACTTCACCGGCGTCGAGGGAGAGGACATTGTGTTCGGCCCCGGCGACATGGTGCTGACTCCGCAGGACACCTGGCACAACCACGGCAACAAGGGCGACGAGCCAGCCGTGAATCTCTCCGTGCTCGACCTGCCGCTGGTGGAGGTGCTCAACGCGATCTACTTCGAGCACGACTACAAGGAGGACCGCGACGGGCGCGACATTGCGGTCAAAGAGCAATCCGCCCGCTTCAGCGCCGACTATTCGGCGGAGGTCTACGGTGCCGGCGGCCTGATGCCCTGCTTCGTGCCCCACGGGCGGGGCAGCGGCACCGGCTCGCCCATGTACGTCTACCGCTGGGAGCCCATGCGCGAGATGCTGGAGGCGCACCGCGACCGCGACGGCGACCCCCACGAGGCCCTGATGGTGGAGTACGTCGACCCCACCCGCGGCGGCCCGGTGTTCAGGACCATGACCTTCTACGCGCAGATGCTGAGGCCCGGCGAGAGGACGCAGCCGCTCCGGCAGACCGCGAGCCTGCTGGTCTCGCCGCTCGAAGGGCGCGGCCACAGCATCGTGGGCGAGACCCGCTTCGACTGGCGGCCCTTCGACACGCTCGCGGTGCCGGGCGGCCAATGGTGCCGCCACGCCAACGAGTCGGAGACCGAGCCCGCCATCCTCTTCGTGGCGAGCGACAAGCCGGCGCTCTCGGCGCTCGGTCACTTCAAGAAATGGGGCCGCGACGAGACCGGCGACACCGTCCGCCTCGTCTAGGGCGCGCAAGCCGGCGGACCCGCACTCACCAGAGGGAGCACGAAAGACATGACCACGGCAGCGGTGATCGGCCTCGGCACCATGGGGCCCGGCATGGCGGCAACGCTCGCGCGCGGCGGGCTCACGGTGCGCGCCTTCGACACGGAGGCGGCACAGCTCGAGAAGGCGCCGGGCACCGCCGGCATCGCCTTCGGCGTCCTGGAGAAGCTGGGCATGCCCGACCGCGGCGGGGCCGAGCTGATCAGCTACCACGACACCCTCGCCGATGCCGTCGCGGGCTGCGAGCTCGTCCTGGAGAGCGTGCCCGAGAAGGTCGAGATCAAGCGCGCCGTGTTCGCCGATCTCGACAAGCTGGTCTCGAAGGAGTGCATCCTCGCCTCCAACACCTCGGGCATCCCGGTGACCACGCTGCAGGAGGGCAACTCCGCGCCCGGCCGCGTCGTCGGCATGCACTGGTCGAACCCGCCCTTCATCATCCCGGTGATCGAGGTCATCGCCGGCGCCGAGACCACGCAGGCCACCTGCGATGCGATGGTGCAGGCGATCAAGGACCTCAACCTCTTGCCCGTGGTGGTGAAGAAGGACGTCCCAGGCTTCGTCGAGAACCGCATCCTCTACGCGATCATGCGCGAGGCCTGCGATCTGGTGGAGAACGGCGTGATCGAGCCGGAGGGCCTCGACACCTGCGTCTCTTGGGGCATCGGCTACAAGCTCGCGGTGGTGGGCCCGATGTCGCTGCTCGACATGGCCGGCCTCGACATCTACCAGGCGGTCGGCAGCTACCTGAACGCCGACCTCTGCAACCGCGACAACGTGAGCAGCTACATCACGGATCGGACCGAGAAAGGCGATCTCGGCATGAAGACCGGGACCGGGATCTTCTCCTACACCCCTGACGACATCAAAGCCCTGCAAGGCAAGCGAGCCGGCCAGCTCGTCGCCGTCCGCCGCGCGCTCGAAGGCCGCTCGTAGCGCGGTATCGCGGAACCTGAAATGAGCCGTCGCCACACCCCCTTCTCGTCATGGCCGGGCTTGACCCGGCCATCCACGATGGCGCACGGAGTGCGCCTTCTGCGACTGGATGCCCGGATACCCGGAACAAGTCCGGGCACGTCCGGGCATGACGATGGGAAGCGAAGGTTGCCGGTGCGTCGTTTCGGGACGAGGCGCCGGAGCTAAACGATGGCCGACGCGCACCGCACCCGCCGGCTCGCCCATATCGACTGCCCCGGCGGCGGGCAGGTCTGGGTCGACG
>JAPPKP010000190.1 GCA_028819955.1 Rhodospirillaceae bacterium
CAGCCGACATGACGCGCGAGCGCCTCCTCACCATACTGGTCGAGCGCGGCGCCGCCGAGCGTCGCCTTGCCGGCCGCGGGCCGCCATACGCCCGCCAGCGTCTTCACCAAGGTCGACTTGCCCGAGGCCGACGGACCCGCGATGCCCACCGCCCGGCCGGGCTCCAGCCGGAACGACACACCGCGCACCGCCGGCACTTCCGCGCCGGGCGCGGCGACCACCAGGTTCTCCGCTTCGAGAAGCGCGTCGGGCGTCGGCAGTGGCGTGCGCTCGGGCTCCTCCGGCATCTCGCGCAGCAGCAGCGCCAGCGACCGCCGTCCTTCGAGCGCCCTCTGAAGGACCGGCCACTGCGCCACCGCCTGGTCGATCGGCGCCAGCGCCCGGCCGAGAAGGATTGACGCCGCGATCATGATGCCCGGCGTCACCGCGCCGCCGATCGCGAGCCAGGCGCCGAGGCCCAGCATCATCGACTGCAGGAACAGGCGCATCGTCTTCGACGTCACCGCGTAGGCGCCGCCCCGGTCCGATGCCGCCACCGTGTTGCGCAACGCCGCGTTGCGCAGCGCGCCCGAGCGCTCCGTCGCTGCACCTCGCATGCCAAGTCCGCGCACGGTCTCCGCCCCGGCGCGCAACTGTTCCACGAAATGGCCCGCCCTGGCGCCGGCCTCGCCCGCCTGCGCCTGCAGCCGCGCCGTCCGCTTCGCGTTCAGGAGCGCCAGCCCCACCAACAGCAGGCCCGAGGCCACGGCCAGCGTCCCGAGCAGCCAGTGGAAGACGAACAGCACGCTGAGGAACACGGGCGTCCACGGCGCGTCGAAGAATGCGAACGGGCCCGGCCCCGACGCGAAGCGCTGCATCGCCTCCAGGTCCTGCAAACCCGTCGCCGGCGCAGAGCGCGCCGCCGCCGAGCGCGCCGAGCGGGTGAGGATGGCGCCCATCACCCGGGCGTCCATGCGTGCCTGGAACCGGGCGCCTGCACGCGCCACCAGCCGCGACCGGGCGTGATCAAGCAGGCCCATCATCAGGAACAGGAAGGCGGTAATGGCAATCAGCGCCACCAGCGTCGCCTCCGAGCGCGAGGTCAGCACCCGGTCGTAGACCTGGAGCATGAAGATCGGGCCGGTCAGCATCAGAAGGTTGACGAAGGCGCTGAACACCCCGATGGCCACGAACAGGCGTCGGCTCTCGGAAAGCGCGGACGCAATCTCCGTTGCGCCGGAGGCCGTGCCCGTCGCCGATATGCCGCCAACGGGTTTCATGGATGGCGACACATCCCGTGCCGAATCTTGCCCGGATGAGGCAGCCGGCACCGTGCGCGATCGCGTACATCGACGGCAAAGGCCCGCGCAAATGGTCCGCCCATTACGGACCGGCGGCAGTTCAGGGCACCATGGGGGGCATTGCCATGCTTGCGGCAGCGCCCGAGGACAGGCGGCATGCCGATGACGAAGAGCAGCGCTGCGGCGCACCGCGGCCTAGCGTGCGCCGTGAGAAAGCGCCGCCTATCGCGCCCGGAATCTGCTGCTTCGTGTGCGTGAAGTGCAGGCATGGGCTCGGTTCCTGCAACCATACCAAGCCAGACTGTACCGGCTGCTGACGCCACGATTGTCTGCTCTTTGATCAATGGTTTCTGTTTCTTTTCTATCAATGAATTCTATTTGTTGCGGCAGTGCCCTTCTTCGGCGCTATGAGACCGGCACGCGCGTGTCCACGGTGATTCACCGATGCGTTGCAGTGTTGATGAATTTTGCACGAAACACTGACATTGGTGTTTTCTGGTTGGTGCTGTCTCTCTCGCTGGCTCCCGAGCGCCGCCGCCCGCGAGGTGGAGCAGTCCTGCCCGCCGGGCATCGATAACGGTGAGCGCCGCGTCAATGCGATCAGCGCGAACGACTTCCTGCGCTGGTGCCACGGCATCGCGGCGACGCATGACGTGATTTCGAACTGGGCGCTGGCGGCGATGTCGTCGCAGATGCAAAACGTCGGGGCGCCCGGGCTGCGGCCCGAACACTCCGACAGCCCGTGCCCTGGACTGCGGCTGTGCCGTCCCGGCGCGGCGTCACCAACGCAGCGACGCCCGCAGCATGACTCCGTGTTCGGGAGCGTCGTTGTTGGCGGCCTCGCGGCGCGTCCCCTCGAGGCTCAGGTTCGCATTCGGCGTCATCTGCCAGTGTGCGCCTGCACGCCACGACTCCGCGCCCTCATCGACGAGCGCGAGGCCCGCGTAGGGTGTCACCGTACCGAGGCCGCCGAGGCCCCGGAGACCGTAGCCCGCTTCCGCGTCAAGCCGCGCGCGCGGCTTGAATTCCTCGTTGGCCGCAAGGCCCCGCGCGTCCCGCAGAGACCACAGCCGGTCCGTTCCGCTCGACGCCGCGCCGTATGACGGAGCGAAAGTGAGCGAGAGGCCACGGTCCGAGGTGCCGGGGTCGATGCGCACCGTTCCGCTCACGCCCCATTCCTTGTAGCCCGAGGCTTCGTGCGCGAGGAGGCCGCGCACCGCGCCCTCGATGGTGACGCCGCTTCCCGCGTAGCGAATTCCGGCGCCGACCTCCACGCCGGTCCCGGTCTCCGCGTCCCCGCCGTCATGGCGCACGCCCAGCTCCACGCGCGGCGTCAGAATGCCGTTCCTGGTCTCGAACGCTCGGGAGGCGTCGAGCACGAGCCGCACGCGGGTCGCGTCGGACTTGGCCCCTTCCATGCGGCCCTCGACCTTCTCCGAGGTCATGCGTGTCCAGAATGCGTCGGACTTGAGCGCCAGCGCGAAGCCACCGCCCTCCGGCGCGGCAACGAGCGTGCCGCGTCCGCCGACCGCGCCCATCGTCATCCGGATGTCGGTCTCGACGGGCGCGCCGCCGTCCTCGGTCAGTGTCAGCTCCCCGGTGCCGTGGCCGACGAGGCCCCACGCCGAGAGCCGGTGGTCGAAGGCGTACCGCGCATAAGGGACAACACTTTTCAACTTGGCCTCGAGCACGCCGTGCGCGCGGCTGGAGTCCATCGCGCTTGCGAGCGCGAACGAGCCCTCGCTGCGGCTGAAGGCAAGCGCAGCGCCTGCAAGCCAACGCTTGCGCGCGACGTCCGCACCGACGATGGCCGTCGTCACGTCGCCTTCGATGCGCAGGCCTGCCTCGGTGCCGTCGAAGCGGTCCGCCTCGACCCGGCCCCAGGCAGCCAGCACAGGCCCACCGTCCTCGTTCTCCGACGCCAGATGGAACGAGGTTCCGAGAAGCATTTCGCGTCCCGACATGGTGATCGGCTCGGATCCGGCGAT
>JAPPKP010000269.1 GCA_028819955.1 Rhodospirillaceae bacterium
CGCGCGCTCCGGGCCGATCTCGGCGTGATGATCTCCGCCTCCCACAACCTGTTCGCCGACAACGGCATCAAGCTGTTCGGGCCGGACGGCTACAAGCTTTCCGACGAAATGGAGGCCCGCATCGAGGCCGCGGTCGATACCGGCGCGTACGGGCTGGCGGCGCCGGACTCGCTGGGGCGGGCGCGCCGCCTCGACGATGCCGAGGGCCGTTATGTCGAGTTCGTCAAGAACAGCTTCCCGCAGCCGCTGGGCCTCGAAGGCAGGCGCATCGTGATCGACTGTGCCCATGGGGCTGCCTACAAGGTGGCCCCGACCGTTCTGTGGGAGCTTGGCGCCGAGGTCATCACCATCGGCGCCGAGCCCGACGGCTTCAACATCAACCGGGGCTGCGGCTCGACCGACACGACCGCGCTGGCCCACGCCGTGGTCGAGCACGGCGCCGATATCGGGATCGCGCTGGACGGCGACGCCGACCGGGTCGTGATCTGCGACGAGAGCGGCACGGCGATCGACGGCGATTACATCCTGGCGCTGATCGCGTCGCGCTGGGCGGAGGCGGGGCGGCTGAAAGGCGGCGGTGTGGTCGCCACCGTCATGTCCAATCTCGGGTTGGAGCGTTACCTGAACGGGATCGGCCTCGTGCTTGAACGCACCCAGGTCGGCGATCGCTACGTGGTCGAGCACATGCGGGAGCACGGGTTCAACCTGGGCGGCGAGCAGTCGGGCCATATCGTCATGAGCGACCACGCGACGACCGGCGATGGCCTGTTGGCGGCACTCCAGACCCTGGCGGCGCTGGCGGCGAAGGGGCGGCGCGCCAGCGATGCGACCGGTCTCTTCGAGCCCGTCCCCCAGGTGCTTCGCAACGTCCGCGTCGCCGACACCGGCGCGCTTGAGAGCACAGGGGCCAAAGCCGCGATCGCGGAAGGCCATGCGCGACTCGGTGGGCACGGCCGCCTGTTGGTTCGGGCGTCCGGCACCGAGCCCGTCATCCGCGTGATGGCCGAAGGCGACGATGAGGTGCTGGTCTCGGCGGTGGTCGACGATGTCGCTGAAGCCGTGGTTACGGCGGCCGAGGCAGACGGCCCAGAGGAGCGCACGGGCGCGGCGGCACAATGAAGGGCCGGGTGCTCATTGTCGCGGGCTCCGACTCGGGCGGCGGCGCCGGCATCCAGGCCGACATCAAGACCGTGACCGCGCTGGGCGGCTACGCGGCGACAGCCATCACCGCACTCACCGCCCAGGACACGCGCACGGTCCACGGCGTACATGCCGTGCCGGCGGATTTCGTCGCCGAGCAGATGCGCGTCGTGCTGGCCGACATCGGCGCCGACTGCATCAAGACCGGAATGATCCACAGCGCGCCCATCATCGAGGCGGTCGCAGATGCCGCGGCGCGTTACGGCGAGGGCATCCCCCTGGTGGTCGATCCCGTGCTCGTGGCCAAAGGCGGGGCCTCGCTACTCGAGGATTCGGCCCTGCGTGCGCTCGAAACCACGCTGATCGGCCGGTCCGATCTCGTGACGCCCAATATTCCGGAGGCGGAGCGGCTGACCAGGCTCACCATTGCCACGGTGGACGACATGGCGCGCGCCGCCGAACGGATTCACGAATTGGGACCCAAGGCGGTCCTGGTGAAGGGCGGTCACCTCGAGTCGGACGAGATCACGGACCTGCTCAGTCACTCCGGGGGAATCGAACGCTTCCACGGGCAAAGGATCGAGAGCCGTCACACCCACGGCACGGGCTGCACCCTGGCCTCCGCCATTGCCACGGGGATCGCGCAGGGCATGGGCCTCGTCGACGCCGTCGCGCGGGCGCGCCGCTATCTCAGGGCGGCCATCGAAGCGGCGCCTGGCCTGGGCGCCGGCCACGGGCCGGTCAATCACGGGGTAACGATGACGCCTACGACGTAGACGCCGCGCGCAGCAACAACTATTCGGCGCTGTGCTCTCCAATCCCATCGCGAAGCGCCTGGTCGATCCAAGTCTGCCGTCCTCGGCGAACGGTGGCCTTGGCGAACTTCTCAGGCCAGCCGTCCCGAGTAAGGTCCGGCGCGTCATCGGGATCAGAATCGCGGGCCGTAGAATGCTCGTTCTCTTTCATTGGCTTTCCTCACGCTGATCATCCGATACGCGGCATCGCAAGCGGGCGCAAGTATCGGGTGGCGGGGCGCCTTCGCGCTTCCTAGATTGGCGACTCAGGAGGGCCGCCATGACATCCACCCCCTTGAACATCGTACAGAACGCGCGCGACTACGCTCGCATCGAAGCCGCGATCCTCTTCCTGGAGGAGCACTTCCGCGACCAGCCGAGCCTCAATGACGTGGCGCGGGAGGCGGGTCTCAGTCCCCATCACTTCCAGCGAATGTTCCGGCGCTGGGCGGGCATCTCGCCCAAGCGCTTCGGCCAGTTCCTGACGCTGGACTACGCCAAGGCGCAGCTCGAAGCCTCCACGTCGATTCTCGATGCCGCCTTTGATGCCGGCCTCTCGGGCCCCTCCCGGTTGCACGATCTCTTCGTCACCTACGAGGCGATGAGCCCGGGCGCCTTCAAGCAGGGCGGCGACGGCGTGGATATCGCCTACGGCGTGCACCCGAGCCCCTTCGGTCCCTGCTTCGTCGGGCAGACCGAGCGCGGTATCTGCGCCCTCGGCTTCGCCGACGACCACGGGAGCAATGCCCAAGCCGTGCGCGCAGAGTTCGTTCGCCGCTGGCCCGCGGCTCGCTTCCAGGAAGATCAGGTGGCAACCGAAGCCATGGTCGCGCGCATCTTCAATGACCGTCGGGCGGGGGCCGCCGAGCCGCTCCGGCTCACAGTCTGCGGCACCAACTTTCAGCTCAAGGTGTGGGAGGCGCTGCTGCGCATCCCACCCGGCCGGATTACCTCGTACGACGCGCTCGGGCGGGCGCTGGGCCTGCCCCGCTCGGCCCGCGCAGTGGGCGGCGCCGTCGCCGCCAACCCGATCTCGTACCTGATCCCCTGCCACCGGGTGATTCGGCGCTCGGGCGTCATCTCGAACTACGAGTGGGGGCGCTCCCGCAAGCGCGTCATGCTCGGCTGGGAGGCGGCGCACTTCGGACCGGAAGACCCGGACGCCGCGCAGGATCAGGCCGCTCTCGCCTGAGCCTCGCGGATGAGGGCGCGGAGCTTGCTCGGCGGCAGCGGCAGGCTGTCGATGGTCACACCCAGGGGCTTGAGCGCATCCTCGATGGCGGCCGCGATCGCCGGCGGGCCGCCCATGCGCCCGCCCTCGCC
>JAPPKP010000146.1 GCA_028819955.1 Rhodospirillaceae bacterium
GCCGCGGCCGGCGGGCGCTCGCGCCGGGCCGCCGGCGCCGCCCTGAGGCCGCATCGCGGCGAGGGTGTCGTCGGCGACCGCGGTCGCGGCATGATGGCCGGCGGCGGCGAGCGCGCGCTTGAGTGAGCCGACGATGAGCCCGCGCACGAGCGCCGCGTCGCGGAAGCGGACCTCGGCCTTGGTCGGGTGGACGTTGACGTCCACCGTGTCGGGCGGGAGATCGACGAAGAGCGCCGCCATGGGATGGCGTCCGCGATGCAGCAGGTCGGCATAGGCCGCGCGCACGGCGCCGTGCAGCAGGCGGTCGCGCACCGGCCGGCCGTTGACGAAGAGATACTGGTGCTGGGCGCTGGCGCGGTTGAGAGTGGGTAGGGCCGCGTAGCCGGTGAGCCGCACGCCGTCGCGCTCGGCATCGATGGGGAGCGCGTTCTGGGCGAAGTCGCGCCCCATGACCAGCGCGAGGCGCGCGAGGCGCCCTGCCGGCCCGTCCTCGTGCGGCCCGTCGCGCAGCAGGGTGCGGCCGTCGTCCGTCAGGATGAAGCCAGTGGCCGGGTGGCACATGGCGAGACGGCTGACCGTGTCCGCCGCGTGGCCCGATTCGGTGCGCGGCGCCTTGAGGAACTTGAGCCGTGCCGGCGTCGCATAGAAGAGGTCCGCCACGGTGACCGTGGTTCCCTGCGGGCGGGCTGCGGGTGCGCAGTTGCCGGCCTTGCCCCCGGCGGCTTCGACGGACCAGGCGTTGTCCGACCCGGCCGCGCGGCTCGCGAGCGTGAGCCGGCCGACCGCCGCGATGGAGGGCAGGGCCTCGCCGCGGAAGCCGAGGGTCGCGATGGACCAGAGATCGCCGTCCCCGGCGAGCTTGGAGGTAGCGTGGCGGGCGAGCGCGAGCGGCAGCTCGTCGCGCGCCATCCCGCGGCCGTCGTCGGCGACCCGGATGAGCCGCCGGCCGCTCTCCTCCAGCGTGATTTCGATGGAGCGCGCGCCAGCGTCGATGGCGTTCTCGACCAGCTCCTTTACCACCGAGGCCGGCCGCTCGATCACCTCTCCGGCCGCGATGCGGTTGATCACACCCTCGGGCAGGAGACGAATCGTCAAGGCTTGGACTCCAGGTCGCGGCGCGGTCCCGCCGCGTCGACTCAGAAAATCCCTTCGAGAGGGCCTACTCGCGCCGCTCGACGGCCGGCATTTCGCCCGCCGTCACTGGCTTTCCCCTTCGGCTTCCCCGCGCAGCCGTTCGGCTTCCGCCTCCGCATCGATCACGTCGCCCGGCGGTTCGTCGTCCTGCCAGAACAATAGCCAATCGAAGAGGCCCTTGTCCTCCGAGGCCTCGCCCCGCGAAACCTCGCGATCCAACATCCGGCGGACGTTCGGGTCCACGCCGGCCGCGCCGGCCCTGTCGATCAAGGCGGTCTCACCGCTGGTTGGCGGTTGACTCTCGGCAGGGCTAACGCCGGCCTCCTCCAACAGGACGCTCTCGGCCTGATCGCGCACCGAAGCCTCGTTGACGTTGGGCGCGCCGGGCTGCGGCGGGCGCAGCGTGTAGTCGGGCGGCACCGTGAGCGGCGCGCTCCGTACTACCGAGAACTCGTCCGGCGGTTTCTTGCTGAAGCCGAAGGTCTCGTTGAGGCTCTCACAGGCGGACAGGGACGCGACCAGCGCGAGCGTGCCGACGCCCGTCGCCACACGGCGGCCGATCCCCCCGTGGCGGAACAAGCGATTCGCTGCCTGCCTCATGAATCTTTTCTAGGCTCTTTCCTCGGCTTCATCAAGAAGCCGTGCACGATCAGCATGACGACGCCCACGGTGATCGCGGAATCGGCGAGATTGAAGGCCGGCCAATGATAGCCGCCGCCGTGGAAATCGAGGAAGTCGATGACCCAGCCCAGGCGCAGGCGATCGACCACGTTGCCGATTGCGCCCCCGATGACGAGGCCGAGCGCGCACGCCTGCCAGCGGGAGCGGCTGCGGTGCAGCCAGACACCGAGCCCGACGGAAATCGCGAGGGCAAGGCCCACGATCAGCAGCATGCCGGCGCCCTCGCTCTGGAACAGGCCGAAACTGATGCCCTTGTTCTCGGCCGGAACGAGATTGAAGAAGGAGGTCACCTCGATGCGCCGGAGCGGGTCCCAGAGCGCATCGCGCGCGGCCCACTTGCTGAGCTGATCGGCGGCGATGACGGCGGCCGCGACCGGAAGGCCAAGGCGGAGCACGGCCGCCGTTCCCGAGCCCGGCGCCGCGCAGTCGGCTAGGCGGCTGCCGGGCGGGCAGCCTCGACGGCGCTCACGCAGCGTCCGCAGATATCGGGATAGCGCTCGTCGCCGCCGACCTCGGGCAGGAGCCGCCAGCAGCGCGCGCACTTCTCGTGCGCCGCCGGCGCGAAGCGCACGCCAACCTCGGGCACCTCGGGCAGGGTCACGAGGTCGTCTCCGCCCGGCGCCTCGCTCCATGGCGCGATGGTCGCCCCGGACGTAATGAAGAGCGTCGCGCAGTCGTCGTCATCGAAGGCGAGGGCGTCGCGGTAGCGCTCGTGCACGAACACCGTGGGCGCCGCCTCCAGCGAGGAGCCGATGATCTTGGCGGCGCGGGCCTGCTCCAGCGCCTTGGTGACGACTCGGCGCACCGCGCGCATGCGCTCGATGCGCTCGGCCAGCGCATCGTCCTGCCACTCGGCCGGCAGCGCCGGGAAGACACGCAGGTGCACACTGGTATCGTCCGGGTAGCGGGCGAGCCAGGCTTCCTCGGCGGTAAAGCAGATGAAGGGCGCGAGCCAGGCGGTCAGGCAGTCGAACAGCGCGTCGAGCACGGTGCGCACCGCGCGACGGCGGGTCGAGCCAACACTCTCGCAATAGAGCGCATCCTTGCGGATGTCGAAGTAGAAGGCCGAGAGATCGACCGCGCAGAAGTGATGCAATGCCACGAACATCTCGTGGAAGGCGAAGTCTTCGCACCAGCGCCGGACATCGCGGTCTAGGTCATGCAGCCGGTGCAGCACCCAGCGCTCCAGCACGGGCAGCTCGGACGCCGGCAGGCGCTCGCCCGCGTCGAAATCGGCGAGATTCCCTAAGAGGTAGCGGAGCGTGTTGCGCAGGCGCCGGTACGAATCGACCTGGTGACGCAGGATCTCGTCGCTGATCCTGAGGTCTTCGGCATAGTCCGTGCTTACCACCCAGAGCCGCAGGATGTCGGCGCCGTAGCGCTCGTTCACCTGCTGCGGCGCGATGACGTTGCCCAGCGACTTCGACATCTTGCG